>NZ_KV808729.1:0-18924 GCF_001812365.1 Anaerococcus sp. HMSC065G05 | reverse complement strand
TTTATTGGTGGGTTTGTCGACGCTCTGGCTCTTGTAAAAATACAAGAGTCTTATTTTTTGTCGAAAAAATTGCTTATTGCAGGATTTATTATTGCAAGAATTATTGATGCAATTAAAGCAGTTCCAAATGAATTTATGCTTGCACCACTTGCAAGATTAAATGTAATTTGTAAAACAATTGCGTTTACTATAAAAGAAAATAAACCAAAAGTTACAATTGTTAATGGTAGAGATAATAATTTTAAAATTGGTTTTATAATTGCATTTACAAACATCAATATTAAAGCTGTAATTATTATTGCCTTATTTTCTGTAAAAGTTATTCCATCAAATAAAATATCAAGAAGATAAAGACTAATTGCGTTTGCAATCCATTGAATTAAAAATGTCATTATTTTCACCTCGATTCAAATGATTTTTGTATATTAACTGTACAAGTTGAAAAGAAAAAATCAATATTTAAAGTAAAAAGCTCCATTTCTATGTGAAATGTACTATAATAATCTTGACTCATTTTTTTGGATAAGAGTTGATATTAAATTAAAAATATTTATTTTCTAAAATAAATAAAAAAATAAATGAAATTATTGAGGAGGAGAAATGATTTACACACTTACCTTAAACCCATCAATTGATTATGTTCTAAGAATAGATGAATTTTTGGACGGAGAAACTTTAAGAAGTAATAGTGAAGAAAAATATCCTGGCGGAAAGGGAATAATGGTTTCAAAACTTTTGAAAAATCTTGGAGAAAAATCTGTAAATATTGGTTTTCTTGGAGGGTTTACAGGAGATTTTATTAGAAAAAAATTAAATGATTTGGGAATCGCGGAAGATTTTACAAGGATAGAAGATGATTCTAGAATAAATGTGAAATTAAAATATGAAACAGAAACTGAAATTAATGCCCAAGGTCCTCAAATTAAAGAAGAAGAAATTGAAGAATTTTTAAATTATTTAGACCAATTGCAAGAAGATGATTTTGTAATAATATCTGGTTCAATTCCGAAATCTTTGAGAGATGATTTTTATAGGGTTATTGTAAATTTACTTGAAATGAATAATGTAAGATTTGCTCTAGATACTTCTGGTAAAAAATTATATAAACTCTCATCTTATAAACCATTTTTGGTAAAGCCAAATAAGGATGAGCTTTCTGAAATTTTTGAAGATAAAATTGATAGTGATGAAAAAATTGTAAAATATGCAAGAAAATTAATTGACCAAGGAGCTGAAAATGTAATTGTTTCACTTGGAAAGACGGATCGATTTTTGTTGATAATAGTGTTGCATACAAGGCAAAACCAATTGAAGGAAAATTAATTAATTCTGTAGGAAGTGGAGATAGCATGGTTGCAGGATATATTTACGGTTATATGAAAGGGCTTTCAAAACTTGATTCATATAAACTTGCAATAGCTTGTGGAAGTGCAACAGCCTTTAGTCCTGATATTGCTGAAAAAGAACTTATAGATGAAATTTTTAAAAAAGTTGAGCTTGAAAAATGGGAATAAAGCTATATGATTAAAAATCAAAAAAATAATTTTTCACTAGCTTAATAATTTAAGCTGGTGTTTTTTTATTGTTTGAAATTGGGTATAGGTAAAATAAGCGAGGTAAGATATGAAAGAATTAGAAAAAATTATAAATGAACAAAAAATATTTTTTAGAACTGGCTTAACCAACACAGAAGATTTTAGAAAAAAAGCATTAATAACTTTAAAAAAATCTATTGATAAGTATAAGGAAGAAATTATTTATGCCTTAAAAATGGATTTAAATAAATCAAGCACAGAATCTTATATTTCAGAAATTGCAAGTGCCTTTGCAGAAATTGATTTTTCTTTAAAAAATTTATCGGATTGGATGAAAGATACAAGAGAGATTACAAATATGGAGGCAATGCCTGCAAAATCTTTTACAAGATATGAACCTTTGGGTGTGACTTTAATTATTTCTCCATGGAATTATCCGTTTTTGCTTGCAATAAATCCAATTGTAAATGCAATTTCAAGTGGTAATACTGTAATTTTAAAAACTTCAAAAAAATCTTCTTATACATCAAAAATAATAAAAAAATTATTGGATGAAAGTTTTGATAGGGCGTTTATTTATTGTGTTGATAATGAAAAAGTAAGTCATGATGAACTTTTATCTTACAAATACGATCATATATTTTTTACTGGCTCTCAAAAAGTTGGAAAAATAATTATGAAAAAAGCAAGTGAAAATTTGACAAAAGTTACGCTTGAGCTTGGTGGCAAATCTCCTTGCATAGTTGATGAAAGTGCAAATTTAAAATTTGCTGCAAAAAGAATTATTTGGGGAAAGCTTTTAAACAGCGGACAAACTTGTGTGGCTCCAGATTATTTGTTGGTTCATAAAGATGTTAAAAAAGAACTTTTAAGATTGATGAAACAAACAATATTAGAATTTTATGGCGACAGAGCATTGGAAAATCCTGATTATCCAAGAATAATTGACAAAAATTCTTTTGAAAGACTTATTAATTTGATGGAAGGACAAAATATTTACACTGGTGGTTTGTATAATTCAAAAACTTTAAAAATTGAGCCTACAATAATTGATGATGTAGATTTTGCAAATAAAATTATGCAAGAAGAAATTTTTGGACCAATTCTTCCAGTAATAGAATACAATGATGTTTTTAAAATTATAGAAAAATTAAAATTTATGGATAAGCCTCTTTCAATGTATATTTTTAGTGAAGATAAAGAACATATTGATAGACTAACTTATGATTTATCATCTGGTGGAGTTTGTATAAATGATACGATAATGCATTTGACAAATCCTAATTTAGAATTTGGAGGAGTTGGCGAAAGTGGAATGGGTGGTTATCATGGGAAATTTGGTTTTATGAATTTTTCAAACAGAAAATCTATAATGATTAGGTCGAACAATATTGATATAAAAATAAAATATCCACCATATTCAAAAGGTCAAGAAAAAATAATTAAAAAAATTTTCAAATAAGAATCCTAATTTATCTAGGATTCTTATTTTTTATTTTATTTTAATTTATTGAATAAAAAAATTACAAAAGTATAATAGCTTTTATATCAAGGGGTGGTTTAATGGTGTTTATATCTGATGAAAAGAAAAATGAAATTTTAGAAAATTCAGATATTGTAGCAATTATTGGAGATTATGTAGATTTAAAAAAATCTGGAAACTCTTATAAGGGTTTGTGTCCTTTTCACAACGAAAAGACACCATCCTTTACAGTTGATGACAGGAAACAATTATTTCATTGCTTCGGTTGTGGCGAAGGTGGAGATGTTGTTTCTTTTATTATGCACAAAGAAGGACTTTCCTACATCGATTCTATGAAATATTTGGCTAAAAAAGCTGGTATAAAACTTGATGATACAAAATCTTCTACAGAAAATAAAATTTTAAATAGATATTACGATATTAATAAAGATATAATGATGTATTTTTACAAAAATTTGTTGACTGATAAGGCTTGTCAAATTTATTTGAAAAACAGAGGATTTAGGTCAAATATTGTAAATACTTTTATGCTTGGTTTTGCCAAAAATTCTTGGGATGATTTATTATCTTATGTAAAAAAGAAAGATTATCTTTTGGATGATATTGAAAATTTGGGTTTAATTAAAAAATCTCAAAATGGAAAATATTATGATAAGTATAGAAATAGGTTGATTTTTCCAATTATAAATCACTATGGAAAAGTTATTGGATTTGGTGGAAGAAGTATTGATTCTACTATGCCAAAATATTTAAATTCACCAGAAAGCCAAGTTTTTAAAAAAAGATACAACCTCTATGGTTTAAATATTTTCAAAAAACAATCTAATAAAGATATTATCTTGGTTGAAGGATATATGGATGTAATTGGTTTAAACAATCAGGGTATTGACCAAGCTGTTGCAAGTCTTGGGACATCTCTTACAAGCGATCAGGCAAAACTTTTAAAAAGATATGCAAAAAATGTTTATATTTGCTACGACGAAGATAATGCTGGAATAAAAGCTACAGATAGAGCAATCGAAATTTTATTAGATGAAGGAATAAAACCAAATATAATTAGCCTTGAAAAAGGTCTTGACCCAGATGATTTTGTAAAAAAATATGGCAGAGATGCTTTTATTAAAAAAATGGATGAGGCTAGTGATGTTTACAATTACAAGTATAATAAAATTCTTGACTTATATGCAGAGAGTAAGGACAATGAAAAATTTGAAAAATTAAATTTATTTATAGAATTTTTATCTTCAATAAAATCAGATCTTACTAGAGAAATTTTTATAAATAATGTAAGCAAACTTTTTGATATAGATAAATCTACTTTAAAAGAATCTGTCTTAAAGTATAATGATAACTACAAAAAGACTTACAAAAATCAAAATAAAGATAGTTTTTATAATAAAAATGATTTTAAAAATTTTCACACCAATCAAAACACAATTATTGAAAGAAAAAAATATTCTGTTTCCACAAATGAGCTTGAAACGTTAAGATTATATCTTAATCAAAAAGATGAGTATGATGAAAATAAAGATTTTTTTGATCAAGTAATAGTGGATGAAAAATTGCTTGAAATAAAACAATATATTGACAAAAATGGTTTTGATAAAATAAGCGAAAATTTTTCAAATGACTACCAATTTATTATAGATTACATCAAAGATAAGTCCAATAAGATTGTAGGAAATGAATTAATAGAAAAAATAAATTTAGAAAATAGAAAAAAACTTTTAAAAAAGTTAAGAAATAGAGACTAATCACTTCAAAGCTGGAGGGGAGACTTATGACTAGTGATAACGAAAAGATGCTAGAAGATGATCTTCTAAGGGAAATAATAGATGAATTTAAATCTATTAGTGAATCTCAAGATGGAGTTGTAACTTATAAACAAGTTTACACTTTTGAGACCTTTAAAGAAATGGAAGATGAAAGCAAAAAATATGTTATAGGCCAAATTATATCCAATGGAATAGAGATTGTTGAAGAACAAAGAACTGTTTTGGACGAAGATGAAGATGACGAAGAAATCAGAGAAGATCTTGATAATGATGACGATGAAGATTTTTCAGATGAAAAACTTGAAGATCACATGAAAAAAGTTTCTAACAAGCAAAAGTTAGAAAAAAAGTTTATACAAGATGAAACTATCACTGGTATAAAGTTGGATGACCCTGTAAAAATGTATTTAAAAGAAATTGGAAAAGTTAAGCTATTAGATGCTCACGAAGAAATATTTTTGGCGAAAAAAATGGAGCTAGGAGATATTGCTTTCAGGAGTAAAAGTGGCAAAAAACTAACCAAACAAAATAAAGTAAAACTTGCTTTAGATATATTTTATGGAGACCTTTCGTTAACTATACTTGGTGCAAATCAATCAATTTTAGAAAATAAAGAATTAGATGATGAAACAAAAACAAATCTTGAGTCATTGATTGAAATTGGAAATCAATTTGAAAATATGTTAAACCAAGAATTAACAGATGAACAATTGGAAGCCATAAAATCTAAAATATTAATTTGCAATATTGCACAAAAATCTATAGCAGACAAAGAATTAAGCGAAAAAGAAGCAAATATTTTGTGTGATTTATTTGATAATTTTGGAAAATTAGTTGCAACAAAAGAATCAGATGATATAGTTTCACTAATTTATTTAGCTTTTTCAGACCTTTACAAAAAGGGAGCTGAAAATGAAATTTTGAAAACCAATGATAAGCTAATAATTAGTGATTTAATTAATTTTTCAAACAAAGCCAGGCAAGTTTACGAATATAAGCCACTTTCAGAATCAAGTATAAAAGATTTGGAAAGATTTACAAAAACCAAAAATCTATGCAAGAAAATTTTTGAAGATCAAGGATTTGATGCAGACGATGTAAAAAGATTAAATAGGGCAATATTTGATGCAAATAGGGCAAAACAAAAATTAGCAGAGACAAATTTAAGACTTGTTGTATCAATTGCAAAAAAATATGTAGGTCGTGGAATGAGCTTTTTGGATTTGATTCAAGAAGGAAATATGGGACTTATGAAAGCAGTTGATAAGTATGATTACAACAGAGGATTTAAATTTTCAACTTATGCAACTTGGTGGATAAGACAAGCGATAACTCGTGCTATTGCCGACCAAGCTAGAACAATTAGAATTCCTGTTCACATGGTTGAAACAATTAATAAATTAGTTAGAATTCAAAGACAATTAGTTCAAGATTTAGGTCGTGATCCATCAAACGAAGAAATTGCTGAGCAAATGGGAATTGAAGTTGAAAAAGTTCAAGAGATAAGAAAAATTGCCCAAGAACCTGTTAGTTTGGAAACGCCAATAGGCGAAGAAGAAGACAGCCATTTGGGAGATTTTATAGAAGATGATACAGCTATAAATCCTGATGATGCAGCAAACTATTCAATGCTAAGAGATCAACTAAATGATGTTTTATCTTGTCTTGGAGCAAGAGAAAAAAGAGTTTTACAATTAAGATTTGGACTTATAGATGGAACTCCAAGAACATTAGAAGAAGTTGGCAAAGAATTTGATGTAACTCGCGAGAGAATTAGACAAATAGAAGCAAAGGCACTTAGAAAATTAAAATCGCCTAATAAGAGTGAATTATTGAAAGACTTTTTATAAATGAAAATTACTAAACGACTAGAAAAAATAGCAAAGCTAGTTGATGAAGGTAAAAAAGTAATTGATATTGGGACTGATCATGGATTAGTCCCTTTATATTTAGCAAAAAATGAAATATCAAAAGAAATTCTTGCAACAGATATTTCAAAAAAAAGCCTTCAAAAACTAGAAGAAAAGCTAGATGATAATTTAAAACAAATAATAAAAACAAAAGTTTGTGACGGACTAAATGATATAGGAATAAAAGACAATCAAATAGCCATAATTGCAGGAATGGGTGCAGTTACAATAATTGAAATTATTTCTAATAATATAGAAAAGATAAGAAAACTTGATTATGTAATTTGTGAAGGAAATATAGGAAATGAAAAATTAAGAAAATTTTTAAATGAAAATAATTTTTTTATTGACAAGGATTTTCTTATTAAAGATGGTAGAAAACACTACGATATAATTAGATTTAAGAATGGAAAAGATAGAAAACTTTCTTTGGGAGAAATTTATTTTGGTAAATTTATCTACCAAGATTTCAATCCATTATTAAAAAAAAGACTTGAACAAATTTATAAGAAAAATATAAAATTTAAAGAAAATATAGAAAAATTTTCAGTAAATAAACAAGGATTAGATCTTATTGAAGAAAGATTACAAGCAATAGAAGAGGTTAAAAATTATGAAGATAAAAGATATAATTAAATTTTTGGAAGAAAGATTTCCGCTTTCACTACAAGAAGATTGGGACAATTCTGGACTTCAAATTGGAAATATTGAAAATGACCTAACAAATATAATGATTTCTTTGGATATTGACGAACAAACAATACAAAAAGCAAAAGAGAAATCTTGTAATTTGATTATAAATCATCATCCATTTTTATTTTCTTCAATTAAATCAATAGACTTAAACGAAGAAAAGGGAAAGATTATTAAAGATTTAATTAAAAATGATATTACAGTTTTTGCCATGCATACCAATCTTGATATAGGTAAAGGCGGAGTGAATGATAATTTGGCAAAACTTTTAGAGCTTAAAGATATTTCAAATTTAGATACAAATAATGAAAATCCTATGGCAAGATTTGGATATACAGATGAAATAACAGCTTATGATTTTTCTAAATTTGTAAAAGAAAAATTAAATTGCAAAGGACTTATACTTTATGGAGATAAAAATAAAAAAATAAAAAAAGTTGCTCTTTGTGGAGGAGCCGGCAGTGATTTTATAAGTGATGCAATTAAAAAAGACTGTGATCTTATTGTAACAAGTGATGTAAAATATCATGAGGCCATAGATAATTGTAAAAAAATAAATATAGTCGATCCAGGACATTTCGCAAGCGAAAATCATATTATTTATATGATAAAAGATTTATTAGAAAAAAATTTTGCAACGGGAATATACACTTGTGCAAAAAAAGATTCATATAGAGAATTTATATAATCTTTACAAATACAAAAATTATGATAAAATAAATAACGGAGTAAATTGAATAATCGCGTCAATGACGAGGAAAGTCCGTGCACCACAGAGTAAGGATGCTAGATAACGTCTAGTAAGGGTGACCTTCAGGCAAGTGCAAAAGAAAGTATACCGCCAAAATTTTTGGTAAGGGTGGAACGGTGAGGTAAGAGCTCACCAGATAATTAGTGATAATTATGCTGTGTAAACCCCATCCGGTGCAAGAACAAAAGGGACAATAGGATTTCTACTCGAAACGGTCCAGTATGGTAGTTCGCTTGAGCTAATTGGTGACAATTAGCCTAGATAGATGATTATTTTTAACAGAACACGGCTTATAGATTTACTCTATTTTTATTAAATTTAACTATCCTAATTTAAAAGGGTAGTTTTTTTATTGGAAAATTTAAAAGTAAAATTGTAACAAATAAGAAAAAAATATAAAAAAAGTTACGAAATAAAAATAATTTTTCAAATATTTTAAATAAATTGGGATTATACAAGTGTTTTCACAAATAAATATAAAAAAATATGTCAAAAAGTGTAATTTTTTTGTAACTTCTTATTGACTATTTTGTTAAAAAGTTATATTATTATTCTAGATTTCATAACAGATAAAAAAAACAAATTTTAAACGGAGGAAACAATGAGTAAGAAAAATATAGGATCGACAATAGGAGTGTTAGCCGCAGTTACAATAGGTGCTTCTGCTTATGCTTCTACGATTAATAATTTAGATAAAGAAGATCAATCAAAAAAGGTATTAGAAAATAATGTATCTTATATTGAAAAAGAATATGCATCCAAAGTTAATTCTGTAAAAAAAGATTATTCTAACGAAGTTAAAAATACTAAATTTGCAGAAAAAACAGAGACAAAAAAAGATGCAAAATTATCTAAAACAAGAAATTTGGCTGATCCTACACTTTTTGAATCATCAAGTGAAGATGCTATAGTTAAAGCTGTAGATGAAAAAATTCAAGAAAATAAAGAAGAAGATCAAAATAAAAATCAAAATACAGTTGAACAAGCTTTAGAACAAAGCCCTGTAGTTGAAAAGTTTGTAGCTGTAGAATCATTAAATGTTAGGTCTTCAAAAAATGATCAAGAAAATAACGTAATAGACATATTAAATAAAAATACTAAAGTAAGTGGACAAGTTGAAGATGGTTGGTTAAAAACTGATAAAGGATACATAAAATTAGACTTTTTATCTGATCAAGCTGTAGAAGATACTAACCAAGAAGATTTAATAGCCCAAGAAGAGGCAAGAAAAGCTGAGGAAGCTAAAAAAGCTGAAGAAGCAAGAAAAGCTGAGGAAGCTAAAAAGGCCGAAGAAGCAAGAAAAGCTGAAGAAGCTAAAAAAGCACAAGCTAGCCAAGCAACAAGTTATACTGGATGGGTAAATGTTAGTGCATTAAATGTAAGAAGTGGAGCAGGAACAGGTTCTAGTATTATTGGATCATTGTCAACTGGAGATAAAGTTTCAGGAACACTTCAAAATGGTTGGTTAAAAATCAGTTATAATGGACAAGTTGCTTATGTATCTGCAAACTGTTTATCAAATACAGAAGTTAAAAAACCAGTTGTTGAGAAAAAACAAGAAAACAATACACCAGCAAAACAAGAAAATACAGTTCAATCTCAAGCTTATACAGGTTGGGTAAATACAGCTGCATTAAATGTTAGATCAGGTGCATCAACATCATACAGTATAATAGGCTCTTATACTATGGGAGATAAAGTTAGTGGACAATTAGCTAATGGATGGTTGAAAGTAAACTATAATGGAAGAACTGGATATATAAGTGCAAATCTACTTTCAAGCAAAGAAGTTGCTAAACCACAACAAGTTGTAGAAAATAATAAAACAAACAATAATTCAATAGGACAACAAACTGCAACACAAACACCTCAAGCTTCAGCAAGTGGACAAGCTGCTGCAAATATTGCTAGACAATTTGTTGGTTATCCTTACGTGTGGGGAGGAGCATCTCCAAGTGGATTTGATTGTTCAGGTTTAGTTTATTATGCTTATAAACAAATTGGAGTTAATTTAAATAGAAATTCTGCTGCACAATTTTCTAATGGATATTCAGTAGGTATCAATAATTTGCAACCAGGAGATCTTGTATTCTTTAATCAAAGTGGATCTATTGACCATGTAGGAATGATTGTTGATTATAATGGTAATTATGTTCATGCAGTAAGTCCAGGAGTTGGAGTTCAAATTGGAAATATCTATAATTCATGGAGTCAAAGAGTATTTGCAGGAGCAAGAAGAATATTTTAATTAAATAAATTAAAAACACCCTTAGGGGTGTTTTTTTAGGATTAAATTATGAAGATTATTAAGTCAAATGAAATAAAAAATGATATATTAAAAAATATAAAATATTGCAATAAAAAGAAAAGCTTATTAATAATATCTCAAAATAATGATTTAGCTGTAAATCAATATAAAAATGCAATTATAAGAAGATGTAATGAATTTAATATTGATTATATTGATAAAGAATTTAGTAAAGAAGATAATCATTTAGATATAATAAATTATTGTAATAATTTAAAAAATATTGATGGTTTTATAGTTCTCCAACCTCTCTTAGAGTCGACAGATTTAGATTATTTAAGAGAAAATATTCCTTTTAATGATTTAGATGGCTTTAAGTATGATTCTTTAGGAAAAATAATGAATAAAAAATTTGAGAATTTACCACAAACAGTAAAATCTATTATAAAATTTATTAATTATATGAATTTGGACTTGGAGGGAAAGGATATAATAATAGCTAATTCAACTAATATTATTGGAAAACCATTAGCTATGTATTTAAATTATAAAAAAGCTTCAGTAACACTCTTTAATTCAAAAACAAAAAATCAAAAAGAAAAAATTAAGAATTGTGATATATTTATATCTGCAATTGGAAAAGCAAATTTTTATAATAAAGATTATTTTAGAAATGGACAAATAATAATTGATGCAGGAGTAAGTTTTGTAGATGGAAATATGTATGGCGATGTTGATTATGAATATATAAAAGATTTAGATATAAAAATTGTTACTTGCAAAAATGGAGTAGGTTCTATTACAACCTTATCGTTATTAGAGAGTCTTTTATATAGTTGAAAAGCATTTATTTTTCTTTATGGTATAATTATAAAGTGATTTAAAATGGCAAAAATTTAATAAAAGGCGAAGTATATGAAAAAATTTAAATTAGTAATTTTGGGTACAGATTTAAATGCTTATGGTGTTGCAAGAAGTGCCCATGAGCTTTATGGAATAAAATCTATTTGTATGGGAATAAAAAATTTAAGAGACACAAGAGATTCTAACATATGTGAAGTACATACAAATGAAAATTTTGAAGACGATAATGTTTTTGTAGAAGAGCTGATAAAATTAAAGAAAAAATATAAAGATTATGAATTGATTCTGATTTCTTGTTCCGATGGTTATTCATCTTTGCTTGTTAATAATAAAGAAAAATTAAAAGATTATTATCTATTTAATTACGTTGATAAATATATGCAAGAGAAATTGGAAAATAAAATTGATTTTTATGAAATTTGCGAAAAATATGGTCTAGATTATCCTGATACAGTTATTACAAATGATAACACAGATGAATCAATTAAAAAAATTGAATTAGAATTGTCTTATCCTATAGCATTAAAGGCAAATGATTCAATTGAATTTTATAATACTCATTTTGAGGGTAAGAAAAAAGCTTATAAAATTTACAATAATGAAGAATTAGTGAAAATTTTAAATCAAATTTATAATGCTGGATATACTGGAAAAATGATAGCACAAGATTTTATTCCAGGAGATAGTTCAGATATGTATGTTTTAAATGCTTATGTAAATACAAGTTCACAAGTAAAAATGATGAGCCTTGGTAAATGTTTGTTAGATGAAGTCTTACCTTTAAATATTGGTAATTATAATGCTTTGGTAACAATGGGAGATGACAATATATATAAGCAATATAAGAAATTTTTGGAAGAAATTTCTTATATTGGTTATGCAAATTTTGATTTAAAATATGATAAGAGAGATGGAAAGTATAAGGTATTTGAAATAAATATAAGACAAGGCAGGTCAAGTTTTTATATGAATGCAGCCAATAATAATTTTATTAAATATCTTGTAGATGATTTAATTTTTAATAAGGATGAACCATGCTATTATGAATATGAAAATGGATTATGGTTGTATGTTGATCCATCAGTTTTGAAAAAATATGTTAATAGAAAAGATAAAGACTTGGCTTTAAAAATGTTAAAAAAAGGCTATGTTTTTACAACTTGGTATGAGAATGACAAAAATTTTAAGAGATTCCTTAATTATATGAGAAGAAGATTTTCAACTATTAAATACTATAAAAAATTTTCTAATTAAATAAATTGCATAGGATTTTAATGTAGGTATGCATAATTTTATTTTAAATTTTTAGATTAAGAGTATAAAATAATTTTTTGTAATTAGATAATTGTAAATTTATTTTTAAAGGCAAATTCAATTTTGAGTTTGCTTTTTTATTTTAGATAAAAAATAGCTAGATTTCTCTAGCTATTTTTGTGATTTTAAAGATTTTATTTTTATACTAATTTTTTTGCGGCTTCTAGGGCAGCTTTATAATCAGGCAATTCTGTGTTTTGTTCTAGGTATTCTACGTGAACTAATTTGTTTTCTTTATCTACAACGAAAACTGCTCTGTTTTGTAGTTTTAATTCTTTGATTAGTGTTGCGTATTTGTCTGCAAAATCTAAGAAATTGTAATCTGATACTGTTTTTACTTGATCTATTCCTTTTGCTGAGCAAAATCTTGCTTGGGCAAATGGAAGGTCGTTTGATATTGTTACGATTGAAACATCTGGGCTTATATCAGCTGCAGCCTTGTTGAATTTTGTTGTTTGTATTTCGCAAACTGATGTATCAAGTGATGGTACTACTGATATAATTTTTATTTTTCCTTCTTCTTCTTTATAAAAATCATATTCTGACAAGTCGTTATTTATTGCCTTAAAGTTTGGAGCGCTATCTCCTACTTTTAGTTCTTCGCCTATTACTGTGATTTCTTCTTCACCGAATTTTTTCTTTCTTTCTGTCATTTATACCTCCTAAAATGTATAATTGTTTCTATATTAATATACCCATTTTTTTTATTTTGTAGGAGAAATTTTAAATAATTAGATTATTATTGTCAAATGCTTTTAAATAAGGTATAATTAATCAGTATGAAAGTTAGAAAATAAGGAGGAAGCAATGGCAGATATAGTTTTAAATTCAGAAAAAAGAGAAGCTGTCGGAAAAAATAAAGTTAATAAACTTAGACAACAAGCTATTGTACCAGGTGTTGTATATGCTAAAGATAAAGAAAATATAAATGTACAATTTACTTCTAGAGATTTTGAAAAAGTATTGTCTCAAGCAGGTACAACTACAATTATTGACTTAGATATTGACGGAGAAAAGGTACCGGTACTTATTAAAGATTATCAAATGCACCCATTTAAATCTCAATTTTTCCATGTAGATTTCCAAGCAATCAATGCTAAGGAAGCTATCAGAGTTTCTGTTCCAGTTTACTTAAATGGAAGAGATGACATTAGGGTTGAACCTTCTGTATTGGTTCAAAATATTGATACAGTTGAAGTTGAATGTTTACCAATGTATATTCCACAATATGCAGAATTGGAAGTTACTGATATGCAAATTGGGGATTCATTCACAGTAGCTGATTTTGATATTGCAAAAGATGAAAATATCAATATTTTACTTGAAGCTGATGAAGTTGTTTGTTCACTTCAAGAACCTCAAGAAGAAGTTGTTGTTGATGAAGATAGCGAAGGCGAATCAGCAGCTGACGTACCAACTGTTAATGAAACTGAAGAAAAAGAAGACGAAGAATAAGTCTAAGAAACAAAGACCTTTACTGGTCTTTTTTTTTGCAAAAAATTATTTTTGATTTTAAATTTGTCTATTAGAATTTTTTAAAAAAATTTGAAATTTTCTTAGGAATTTTGTTTTTAAATTTATAAAAATTTTTTAATCAAGGAATGTTTTATAAAACTATTAAATGTTTGAAGTATTTGATATAATAATATTATGAATGGATTATTAATTGTATTTGAAGGTCCTGATGGTTCTGGAAAAACTACTGTTTTGGAAAAAGTTTATAATAAGCTTTTGGAAGATGGGTATGATATATATAAGTTTAGGGAACCTGGTGGAACTGATATTTCAGAAAAAATTAGAGAAATTATTTTGGATAATGAAAATATAGAAATGAATCCAAGGTGTGAGGCCTTGTTGTATGCAGCAAGTAGGGCTCAATTGGTAGGTGAGAAGCTTAGACCTTTGTTGGAGAAGGGTTCTATAATTCTTTGTGATAGATTTGTTCTTAGTTCTATGCTTTATCAAGGAATTGGAAGAGGTCTTGGTGTAGACGAAGTTAAAAATATTAATGATTTTGCCATTGGAGAAATTAGGGCGGATTTAACTTTGTTTTTGAATATTGATTATAAAACTGCCATTGATAGAAAAAGGAAAAATTTCATTTCTGATCGTTTGGAAAATGAAGATGATTCTTTTCACAAAAAAACTTATGATGGCTATATAGAATTATCCAAAAGATTTAAGGATGAAATTATTTCAATTGATGCTAACAAAAGTATAGATACGGTTGTAGATAATTGTTTGGCTACTATAAAAACATATTTAAAGGAGAAAAAATGAAACTTTTAATAGCTATAGTTCAAGATGCGGATGCAAATTTTTTGATGGATTCTTTGACAGACAAAAGATATAGGGTAACAAAGCTTGCAACAACAGGTGGTTTTTTGAGAGAAGGAAATACTACTCTTCTTATTGGTATTGAAGAGGAAAATCTTGATGAAGTAAAACAAATTATTGAAGATAATTGTAAAAAAAGAACAACTCAATCATCAGTAATTAATCCGACAGCAGATTCTCCACTTTTGGCAACAAGCGCACCAGTTGATGTGAATGTTGGTGGAGCTACTGTATTTATTTTGGATGTTGACCAATATATAAGAATCTGAAATGATAGAAATTTTAGAAAATCAAATAAAAAATGATAAACTTTCCAATGCCTATATCTTTGAATCAAAAAACTCTTCTTATAATCTAGATAAGGCATTGGAATTTTCTAAGAGCGTTTTTAATAATTTTGGTATAAGTACAAAGCTTGAAGAAAATCCTGATTTTGAAATAATAAAAAAAGATGACAAGGAAAAAAATATAAGCATAAAAAACATTAGACTTTTAATAAAAGATATGTATCTTAGGCCTAGTAATGGAAAAATTAAAATATATATAATTAAAGATAGCGAAAATTTGAGCATTGAAAGTTCAAATGCCCTTTTAAAAAGCATAGAAGAGGCAAAAGATTATATAATTTTAATTTTTACAACAAATAATGCTTATAGTCTTTTAAAAACCATAAGATCAAGATGTCAAATCATAAGTTTTAAAAGTCAAATAGAAAATGAATTTGTAGATAGGGAAAAACTATCCTATATATTAAGTGAAATAATTTCTGGGAATTTTTCTTTTTATTATAAAAATAAAGATTTCTTTTCAAAGGCAAAAGATTATAAGGAAGAATTATTTGTAGAAATTTTAAATTTTTTCAATAATTTGATAAAATTAAAATATTACAAGAATAATGCAAAAGAAAACAAGAAAGTTTTATTTTACTTGAGAAAAATAGAAAATTTACCTTTTGATTCTATTGATAGGATAATAAGAAAAGCCGAACAAATAACAAAAGGATTTAAAAATAATGTAAATTTCGACATGGCAGTTGAAAATTTCCTTATTTTTATATATAGAGAGGGGAGAAATATTGAAAGTAGTAGGGATAAGCTTTAAAAAAGCAGGAAAAATATATTATTTTAATCCACTAGATTTTGATTTATATATTGGAGATAGGGTCATAGTTGATTCTAATTCATGTCTTGAAATGGGAATAGTTAAAACGCCAATTAAAGAAATAAATAAAAGCGATTTTGACCGTGAATTAAATGAAATTATTAGAAAAGCCAGTAAAGAGGATCTAGTTGAAGAAGAAAGAAATAGAGAAGATGCCTTGGAGGCTGTAGAAATATGCCAAGAAAAGGCAGACAATCTTGGACTTAATCTTCATGCCATTGAAGCAGAATTTACTTTCGATAGAAAAAAATTACTCATTTATTTTTCATCAAATAATAGGGTAGATTTTAGAAAACTTGTAAAAGAACTTGCATCAATTTATAGAAATAGAATTGAACTTAGACAAATCGGAGTAAGAGACCATGCAAAATTGGTTTCAAGCGTAGGAATTTGTGGACAAAAATGTTGTTGTGCAAGATTTTTGAGCGATTTTCAACCCTTATCAATAAAAATGGCAAAAGAACAAGATATAACCCTAGATCCAAATAAAATTTCTGGTTTGTGTGGAAGGCTAATGTGCTGTCTATCTTACGAAAATGAAAGCTACAAAATAGCAAAAAAATCTATGCCAAAAGTAGGCGAAAAAATTGAAACTGAAGATGGAATTGGCGTTGTTGTCGAAAATAATTATGTAAAAGAAAAATGCAAAATTAGAGTAAGAATAGAAGAAGATGATACAGAAATCGAAAAATCTTATTGCCCAAAGGATATAAGAAGAATAGTTGACAAATAATTGATAAAAATGAGAAAATCTTGAGATTTACTATCATTTGACATTAGTTAATTTAACTACTATAATATTAATATAACAAATTAGGAGGTAAAATTATGGCTTATAGAATAGATGAAAATACATGTATATCATGTGGATCATGCGAAGGTGAATGTCCAGTTCAAGCAATTGAACAAGGAGACGCAGCATACGAAATCGACGAAGATGCTTGCATCGATTGTGGATCATGTGCAGCTGTATGTCCAGTAGAAGCAATCTCACCAGCAGAATAAGATATATACATATAAAAAGTAAGGCTCAGTTTATACTGAGTCTTTTATATTGCTTAAAATCTTTAAAAATTACAAAATTAATAATTACAAAAATAATTGACAATTTTTACATTTTTTGCTAATATATCTTTTGATGTAAACAAGGAGGCATTATGAAAAATTCTAAAAAAATTTACCACGTAGAAGATAAGTTACCATTTAAATTATTGTTACCACTTTCAATCCAACACACATTCGCAATGTTTGGAGCTAGTGTCTTAGTCCCTATTTTATTTAAAATAAATCCAGGAATAGTACTTTTTATGAATGGTATCGGAACATTATTATTTATATTAATTACCAAAAAGAAAGCACCTGCTTATTTGGGATCATCATTTGCATTTTTAGCACCAGGAACAGCTATTATTGCAAGTCAAGGATTTCAATATGCGCAAGGTGCTTTTATTGTGGTTGGAACTCTAGGATGTTTTTTGGCATATATAATTTATAAATTTGGAATAGGATGGATAGATGTAGTATTGCCACCAGCAGCTATGGGTTCAGTCGTTGCCCTAATAGGATTTGAGCTTGCAGGAAATACAGTAACAGGCGGTTCAATCGGAGCAAATTTGATGACAGATACAGCAAGTTATAAAGATTTTATAATATTTGGAATTACACTTTTTACAGCCATAATCGGTTCAGTATCATTTAAAGGATTTTTATCAACAATTCCAATCCTAATAGCAATAGTAGTAGGATATATTTGTTCAGTATTTTTTGGAATGGTAGATTTTACACCAGTCTTAGAAGCAAAATTATTTACCCTACCAAATTTCTCAGCACCAAAATTTTCAGTAGAAGCAATTCTATCAATGCTACCAGTAATACTCGTAATTACAAGCGAGCATATCTCTCACCAAGTTGTAACAAGTAATATTATAGGAAGAAATTTATTAGAAGATCCGGGATTACACAGGTCAATATTTGCAGATAACTTCTCATCAGCCCTTTCAGGATTAGTTGGAGGAGTTCCAACAACAACTTATGGAGAAAATATAGGAGTTATGGCAATAACAGGAGTATATTCAGTCCAAGTTATAGGAGCAGCAGCAATCATATCAATATTAATGGCATTTATAGGACCACTAGCAGCCCTAATCCAAACAATACCAGGAGATGTAATAGGAGGAGTAACCTTCTTGTTATACGGAATGATAGGAACAAGCGGAATAAGATTATTAGTAGATCAAAAAGTAGACTATTCAAAATCAATAAACCTAATCCTAACATCAACAATATTTATAGCAGGACTATCAGGATTATCAATAAAATTTGGCTCAATCCAATTACAAGGCATGGTACTAGCATCAGTAGTAGCAGTACTCTTATCAGCTTTTATGACCTTGCTTAGAAAATTAAATTTAATAAATCAATAAAAAATAAAAATCAAGCTGTAAATTTATGGCTTGATTTTTTTAGTAATAAAAATTCAAAAAGAGACTAATAAAAAATGAAATCAATTTATTTTTTAAAAGTCTCTTTTTTTAATTGGATAAACAAAAAAAGAAATAAATTTATTTAATAATGTAAAAATTAAAAAATTTAAAATTTTAAAATTAAAAATGGGCAAAAAAATGGAGCCACTTCCCAGGATCGAACTGAGGACCTCATCCTTACCATGGATGCGCTCTACCTACTGAGCTAAAGTGGCACATAATGTAATATACCATAGAAAAAATATTTTTGCAAATAATTTTAAATTATACAATAAAAACGGTATAATAGGGGTAATTGTAGTAAATTTATGAAATTTATGGTATAGTAAACTTATAATATTTAGGAGGAAATAATGAGTAAAGCACAATT
>NZ_KV808728.1:21845-32980 GCF_001812365.1 Anaerococcus sp. HMSC065G05 | reverse complement strand
TATTGGTGGGTTTGTCGACGCTCTGAGATGAGGATTAATTTCCTCATCTTTTTTTATAATTATTTTTCCCTAGCAAAGGCAAGATCTTTTACATCTTTTCTTCTAAGTGATGCGAAAATTGAACCTGAAATATTGTGCCAGATTGAAAATATTGCTCCTGGGAGGGTTGCTAGTGGGTTTAGGGCAAAATTTGCTGTTGCAAGTTGGATGGCAAGACCGGAATTTTGCATTCCTACTTCGATTGATAGGGCTGTTTGCTTGTCGTAATCCATTTTGAAAATTTTTGCAACACCAAGTCCTAATAAAAGTCCTAGTGCATTATGAATCATTACTATTAATAAAACGATTAATCCGGATTTGGCGATTTTTTCTGCATTTGCTCCTATTATTCCTGATATTATTAAAATAATTGCAAGAGATGATATTAATGGGAAAATTGATTTTGATTTTTCCATTTTTTTGGGGCTTAATTTTTTTGCAAAAATTCCCATCAAAACTGGTATTAAAACTACTGTCACAACTGATTTAAACATGGCTAAAATTGAAACTTCAACCCATCTTCCTGCCAAAAGATATACCAAAAATGGTGTAACAATTGGAGCAAGAAGGGTTGATAAAATTGTCATAGAAACTGACATCGAAACATTTCCTCCTGCAATGTGGGTTATTACATTTGATGCTGTTCCTCCAGGACATGATCCTACAAGGATAATTCCTAAAGCAATATCTTTATTTACGTCAAATCCTATTGCCAAAATCCAAGCAAGCAAGGGCATAATTGTAAATTGTGCCAAGGCTCCTATAAAAATATCCCTAGGATTTTTTAAAATTTTCTTAAAGGCATCGGATTCGATTGAAGTTCCCATTCCAAACATAGCAAGGGCAAGAAAAATTGTTGTGTAATTTGTCATCCAAGAAAAATAATCTGGGACAAAATAGGCTACGACAGAAAATATTACAATAATTAAACCGATATTTTGAGTTATTTTATCTGAAATTCTTGAAAATTTTTCCACGTCTACACCTCATAAATAAAATTGTCAATTAATCTAGTTTTTCCAATATATACGGCAATGGCAACCAAGGTATCTTTATTGAAATTGTCTACATCTTTTATTGTTTCAAGGTCAACGGCACTGATATAGTCGATTTTTGCAAGTTTTTCTGATGAAATTATTTCTTCCATTTTTTCCAAAACTTCTTTTACACTTGATCCATTCTTTGCCATTTTTTCTCCCTCAAAAATTGCTTTTGAAAGACAAAGAGCAGCCTTTCTTTCGTCAGCTGAAAGATAAGTGTTTCTTGATGACATAGCAAGTCCGTCGTCTTCTCTTACAATTGGGCAGGCAACAATTTCAACTGGAATATTTAAATCAAAAACTAATTTTTTGATGATTGAAAGTTGTTGGGCATCTTTTTGTCCAAAATATGCTTTGTTAGGGCCGACAATATTAAATAATTTTGTACAAACTGTACAAACGCCCCTAAAATGTCCGGCTCTTCTTGCTCCACATAAATTATCAGAAAGTCCCTCAATATCTACAAAAGCTTTTTTGTCGTGGTACATTTCTGAAGGTTCAGGATTAAAAATAAAATCAGCTCCCAAGTCTTCGCACAATTTGCTGTCAGCATTTATATCTCTTGGATAAGCCTCCAAATCCTCATTTGGTCCAAACTGAATAGGATTTACAAAATCAGAAACAACTACGATGTCATTTTCTGAAACAGCTTTTTTAATCAAACTTGCATGACCTTTGTGTAAAAACCCCATTGTAGGAACAAGACCGATAGATTTGCCCTCTTTTTTAAAATCCTTTAAAACATCTTTCAATTCATCAATTTTTTTGATAACTTTCATTTTCTTCTCCTCTAAAAATATTTAGAGATAGCCTATTACACCACTAAAATTTATTTACACTAAAGTCCCATGTTTTTCGTAAGATGAAATTTTTTTGATTTTATTTTTATCATCAACAAAAACAACCTTCGGACTATAATTTTCCAAATCTTTTTCATTATAAGAGGCATAAGCCATTATAATAACCAAATCATTAGGCGAAAAATGTCTTGCCGCAGCACCATTTAAACAAATAACACCACTGTCTTTCTCGCCAGCAATCGTATAAGTTTCAATTCGATTTCCATTGTTAATATTAACTACTTGCACTTTCTGATACTCTCTAATTCCAGCTGCATTGAGCAAAGCCTCATCAACAGTAATAGAACCAACATAGTCAAGTTCAGCCTGAGTCACAGTAGCCCTATGAATTTTTCCTTTTAACATTTCAATTTCCATAAAATCTCCTTAAAAAAAGCAAGGTAAAAGCAGTTTATATTTAATAAACAGACAAAAACCTTGCACAAGTAACAAAATATTTTGAGTCTCACTAAATATATAAGCTCATTTTTTAAAATTAAATATAATGGTGTAAAAGAGTATAGTTTTAAAACTTAAATACTATCTCTAGGGGTATTATAAATCATTAATATAAAATTAACAATGTGTGGGGGGAGAAATTTTTTATGTTGTTTTTGATTTAGAAAAATAAATATTTATTTGGGTATATTATTTATATATTAAAGTATAAAGGATGCAAAATGTTTGATAATATATATGCTCACATTGACCAAAAAAATAATGAGAGAAAACAAAAGCTTTTTGACCATTTGATTAACACAGCTTTTGATTCAAAAAATATGGGAAAAGAAGTAGGCATAGGAAATATATCTTTTTTAGTTGGTCTGTTTCATGACATAGGAAAAGTTAGAGATGAATTTCAAGAAAAAATAAAAGGCAATACAAATAAGCAAGTTGATCATTCAAGCTTAGGTGGAATTTTTATACATGAATTAGTAAAAAAATTAAAAGAGAAAGATGATTTTTCTGAAATAGTAAATGATGAGAATATGAAATATGAATTTAATGATTTTTGTAATATTTTAATTTATTCAATTTTATCTCATCATAGTCAATATAATATGGTTAGAAAAAATAAGGAAAATAATTATGTATTTACTTCTATTGATAGAATGGCGAATTTGAAGGAGGAATTTGGAGATACATACCATAATTTATATGAAAAAATTAGTAAATATTTATTAGAAAAAAACATAGATATTTATAAAATTTTTAAAAATGCTTTCTTTGAATATGATCATATAATTAAGAAATTAAATGAGTGCTCTTGTGGAATTGAAGATGACTTACATTTATATAAAGCTATTCAATTTTATAATTCTATGATTATCAGACTTGTTTTGTCGATTTTAAAATCTGCTGATGTAAAAGATACTATAAATTCTTATGAAAAAATAATAGAAGATGATAATGAAAAGGAAGATAAAAAAATAATTAATAATTTTGCAGATAGAATAGAAGAAAAATACAAATCTTTTTCTAAAGCTAATTCAGCTATAAATATAGCCAGGAATGATATAGCAAAGCAAATTTTAATAAGGTCCATAGAAGATAATAACGGTATTTATAAGTTGGATTTACCAACAGGATCTGGAAAAACACTTTTATCTTTGAGATATGGGGTAAATCAATTGAAATATAAAAATAAAAAAAGATTTTTTTATATAACTTCATATCTTTCTGTTCTTGAACAAAACGCAAAAGTTATGAAAGAGATTTTAGAAAATGATTCATATATTTTAGAGCATCATTCAAATGTAATAAATGATAAAGATGAAGAACAATATACATTAACAAATGATGAAACTTGCGACAGTTTTAATCAAATAAAAAGACAATATTTGATTGACGATTGGACAAATCCTATAATTTTGACGACTATGGTGCAGTTTTTCAATACCCTTTTTAAGGGAAGATCTTCAAATATAAGAAGGTTTAAATCTATGATAAATTCTGTAATTATACTTGACGAATTACAATCATTGCCAGTAGATGTATTATATCCAACCAATTTAGCGCTTAATTTTTTAAAAGTAGTAATAAAAGTGAACATAATTTTATCAACAGCCACTCAGCCGACTTTTGATTACAATTCCTTAGTCTACAAATTGAATTATGGAGATTTTGAAGAAAAAAATATAGATGTAATTAGTTTAAACAAAGAGCAAGAAGAGGTATTTAAAAGAACTAAAGTTAAAATTTATAATCAAGGAAAAGAATCTACGCTAGAGGATTTAAAAAAACTGATTATATATAATTCTAGTAAGTCAGTTTTAACCATACTTAATACAAAAAAAGCTGTTAAAGATACATACGAATTATTAAAGAAATTTGTTGATGATGATAAATTATATTATCTAACTACAAATCTACACTCTGTGGATAGACTTAAAATAATAGAAGAAATAAAAGTCAAATTAAAAAATAAGGAAAATATAATTGTAATAAGTACTCAGCTAATAGAGGCTGGGGTGGATGTAGATTTTGAAATAGTAATAAGATCTTATACGGGCATTGACTCTATAATCCAATCAATGGGCAGATGCAACAGAGAAGGTAAAATAAAATCTGGAATTGTGTATTTGATAAACTTGTCAAGACAAGTCGAAAATTTAGACCATATTATAAGTCTAAAAGAAAGAAAAGTTGCGGGGAAATATGCACTAGACAGATTAGATAAAAACCAAGAAATAAATGAGATAGTTGACTTATATTTTAATAAACTTTATGAAAACTTAACTTATAATAGATTAAGTTTTGAAATTAAAAATAGTAATTTAGTGGAATTATTGTCAACTAACGAAGATATGATAACTAATATAAGAAATATTGAAGAAAATCACTTAAAATATTTCAATAATATAAATGTTGATATGTTTCAAAGTTTTAAAGAGGTTTATGATAATTTCAATTTAATAAATGAAAATCAAAATACAGCAATTGTAGAATGCGAAGATACAAAATATTTTATAAATAAATTAAGAAATTTAGAAAAAGAATTCTATCAAAGCTATGACATTAATATTTTAAAGAATATGAAAATTATTATGAGGAAGTTAAATCCATACAGTGTGAATATAAGTAATTCTAATTTAAATTTATGTGAAAAGATAATGGATGGAAAAGTTTATATATTAGAAGAAGAATTTTACAATAAAAAAACAGGAGTGGAATTTGAAAATTCAGATTTGTTTATAATTTAAAAGGAGCATATATTCTGCTCCTTACACAAATAAAAACGTTTTTCAATCCACAGAGTTTACTCTGATATATAAATTATACCAGAAAATAAGAAAAATTTGATTTATTTTTTAAAATAATTTACACTAATAATAACGTGAATATGAAAGGAGGAAAAATGGAAAAATCACAATTTTTTTACGCAAAAATTTATGGCTCTAGAGCTCTGTGGACTAGTCCAGAATCTAAAGCTGGGGGAGAAAAAATAACATATCAGATACCTACGAGAGAAGCTTTAAGAGGAATAATAGATGCAAATTATTTTAAGCCAACTATAAAAAATCAAATTGATGAAGTGAGAATTATGAAAAAAATTGAAACGTATTCTTTTGGAACAAGGCTTTTTTTGAAAGATTATTCTTCTGATTTGAGCAATTATACTTATCTTATAAATGTATGTTATTATGTGAAATTTCATTTTGAATGGAATTATGACAGGGACGATTTGAAAAATGATAGAAATATGAGAAAACATGAAGAAATTACAAAAAGATCATTAAAAAGAGGGGGAAGAAGACCTATATTTTTAGGCGTCAGTGAATGCATGGGATATATTGAAATGTTAAATAAAAACGAATATGAAAACGATATAGGTTATTATGATGACACTAATTTATCTTTTGGTATTATGTTTAACGGTTTTATATATCCAAAAAAAATTGAGGATAAATTAAAATCAACCTTTGCGCCAATAGAAATGAAAGAAGGAAGAATTAATTTTATAAAACCAGAAGAATGTAGAATTATAAATGAATTAAACGAATATAGCTTTAAATTTTCAAATCAAATAAAAAATGTTGACGAAGAATTGAATGAATATGGGGGCGAGATATGAGTTTACTTCAAGCACTTTATAATTCATACGAATATGCAAAAAACAATAATATGATTGATGATAATGATTCTTGTGATATTATTCTCCCTTTGTACCACGATAGTAAGAAATCTAATGGGAAAAATATAATTAGCATAAAACTTGATAAAAATTCTAATGTAGTTGATTCGAGATTTCTGACTAAAGAAGATTCTATAGTATTTCCTGTGACTGAAGATTCTGTTGCTAGATCAAGCGGAGCTAGTCCACATCCTATTGTTGATAATGGCTCATATTTATTTGATAAAGGTTCAAATAAAAATATAGCCTATATGACCCAATTAAAATATTGGCTAGATTATAGTGATGATGATTTTCTAAATGTAGTCTATAAATTCTTATCTAATTCTAAATCATTTGTAAAAATTTTAGATAAGTTATATATAGACTACGAAATTGAAGAGAATTTGAAAGTAAGCATAGATGATCCAAATAGTAAAAAAAGTAAAAAAATGAGATAGATTTTTCTAAAATATTTTTCACATTTACTATAGAGGATTTTGACGGTCTCAAAGATGTATCTTTAAGTGAAAATAATAAATTACACAAATTATATCTGGATTATGTAAATTATTTAGATAAAAAAGATAGTGAAAAGAAAAAAATAATTTGTAATATAAGTGGAAAAGAGGATTATTTGTGTACAAAACATAGGCCTTTGATGGCTACAGCTAGGTTAATATCTCAAATTACTGCAAATAATGAAAATTTTTATGGTAGGTTTAAAAGTCCAGAAGAAACTATTGAAATAGGAGCTAATACAAGTCAAGAAATTCATCTAATGGCGAAATATTTATTATCTTCAAAAGATACTAGTGTATGGCTAGGAGATAACACATATCTAATAAACTGGTTTTCAGATGATATAAAAAATGAGTCTGGTATAAATTTAAATTCAAGAATTTATAAAGTTAAAGAAAAATTTTCAAATCCAATAAGCGGAGAAGAAAATAAGAGCGTTGGCGAATCTTTTCTAAAAGGGAAAATTTTATTTTCAGATGATTCAAAGTTTTATGTTGGAATTTTTGACAAAATAAGTAATGGAAGAGCTGCAGCAAAATATTTTAAAGAATTAGATGTTTCAATTTTAAAAGAAAATCTTAAAAAATGGCAGGACAAATATTATTGGTATGGATTTAACAAGGAAACAAATCAGGAAATATTATATACTCCAAGCCCTTACGCCATTACATTAGTTTCTTATGGAGTTGAAAGAAATGGAAAACTATCACTAGATAATAAAAAAGTTTTGAGAAATCAAATGCAGAATATTATTTCTTGTATCATTGAAGGAAAAGATATAGGCAATAACATTATTAAGTCTTTAGAAAATAATATTAAATTAAGAAGTAGGTATAAGGAAACTTGGATAATAGTTAAAAATACTTCTTTAGCAGTTTTAAGAGGAAAATGGGGGATAGAAGATAATATGTTAGATAGAGAGAATTTAGATAGATCTTATCTTTACGGCAGGTTGCTGGCATTATACGAAAGGGTTGAAAAATTATGTTTTGAAACAAAAGATAAAAGTAATCAAGACACTAGAATAACAAACGCAGAAAAATATTGGACAAGTTTTATAAATAATCCAGCCACAATGAACCTAAGATTAAGAGATGTTATAAAACCATACGAAAAAAAATTAATAGCTAATGAAAATAAAAAAAGAATATACTTTAAAATAAAAAATGAAATAAATGAAGTAACTAATCTTATTGCTGATAATTATGATTATAGACAAGAAGTAAATAGAAAAGCTCTAAGTGCGGGTTTTATATTTGGATACGAAGGACAAATTCAAGATATTTTTACAAAAAAAGAAAATAAGGAGCAAATAAATGATTAATAATAAAATAGATTTTATATTTACAATAAAAGTAGAAGGCGCAAATCCTAATGGAGATCCATTGGCAGGAAATATGCCAAGAATTGATACAAATGGTTTTGGAGAAATAAGTGATGTATGTATCAAAAGAAAAATTAGAAATAGAATGCAAGATATGGGGCATGAAATATTTGTAAAATCTGATTATAGAAGTGATGATGGTTTCAATTCATTAGAAGCTAGATTCTTATCTAAGTTTGACAAAGATGATAAAAAATCAACAGACAAAGAAATAGAAGAAAAAGCATGCCAATATTGGCTTGATGTAAGATCATTTGGACAAGTTATAACCTATATGGATAATAGAGCCATAGGAATTAGGGGACCAGTATCAATTTCAATCGCAAAGTCTATAGATACAATAGATATAACAACTATGCAAATTACTAAAAGTGTAAATGGAAAAGAAGAAAAAAGTGGAAAAAGAAGCTCCGATACTATAGGATCAAAAAGTTATGTAGATTATGGAATATATGTAGTTAATGGAAGTGTAAATGCTTATTTTGCTGAGAAAACTGGTTTTGATGAAAAAGACTTGGAAGTTTTAAAAGAGGCTATAAGAACTTTATTTTTAAATGATATATCATCAGCAAGACCAGATGGTTCAATGGAAATTAAAGACATTTACTGGATAAAACATAATTCTAAAATAGGAAATGTATCAAGTGGTAAATTAAAAGATTTATTAATATATGATACAAGCGATGAAATAAAGCTAAAAAGAAGTTATGAGGCACATAATATTAGACTAGATGAAGATAAACTTAAAGAATATGAAAAATTAGGTATAGAAGTAGAACATTTTGTAGGTTTATAAATGTATGATATAGATGATTACTTATTGTTAAGTGGCATCCAACACTTTTTATTTTGTAAAAGACAATGGGCATTGATTCACATTGAAAATTTGTGGGAAGAAAATATATACACTAGTGAAGGAGAAATTCTTCATTCCAAGGCTGATAAACCATTTATAAAGGAAAAAAGAAAAAATAAACTAATATCAAGAGCTATGCCAATAAGTTCAAAAACTTTAGGTTTAAGTGGTATTTTAGATGTTATAGAATTTGAAAAATCAGAAGATGGTATAAATATAAAAGGAAAAAAAGGAAAGTGGAAAGCTACTATAATTGAGTATAAAAGAGGAAAAAAGAAAAAATACTCTTATGATGATTGTCAACTTATGGCAGAAGCTATTTGTCTAGAAGAAGAACTTGGCGTAAATCTAGAATATGGATACATTTATTATGGAAAAACTGATACTAGAGAAAAGATAATTTTTGAAGACAAATTAAGAGAGTTGACTATAGATACTGCAAAGCTTATGCACCAATATTATGATAAAAAAATTATTCCAAAAGCTGAATTTTATAGGAAATGTAAATTATGCTCACTATATGAAGTATGTAATCCAAGACTTACAAAAAAACCTAAAAGCATTCACAATTATTTATATGGAGAAGATTTATGAAAAAACTATTAAATACTTTGTATATAACAAATCCAGATGCTTATTTAAAAAGAGAGGGAGAGAATATACTTATATTTATAGATGGAAGATGTGTAAAAAGATATCCTATCCATATACTAAGTCAAATTATTTGTTTTAATTATATGGGTGTTAGTCCTTCTCTAATGAAGCTTTGCATGAAATCAAATGTAAGCATGAGTTTTTATGATCCACATGGAAATTTTTGCGGAAGAGTTATTGGAAAAAGTTATGGAAATATCTATACAAGAAAAAAACAATATAAAATTAGTGATAGCGAACAATCTTTAAATTTTTCAAAAAATATAATATATGCAAAGGCATATAATTCTAGAAAATTATTAATTAGAGGAAAACTAGATCATAAAGATAAAATAAACTTAGAAAAAATGGAAAAAGCAATATATAGAATAAAAAACTTAATGCTAGAAATTCCAAAATCAAAATCTAAAGATGAGCTTAGAGGAATAGAAGGAAAAATAGCAGCAGAATATTTTTCAGTATTCGATGAACTTATTGTAAAACAAAGAGAAGATTTTTATTTCAATGGAAGAAATAAGAGGCCTCCACTTGACAGAGTTAATGCCTTATTGTCATTTATGTATAGTATTTTAACAAATAATATAGCTCAGGCATTAGAAGGAGTGGGGATAGATTCATATGCAGGATTCTTTCATACAGATAGGCCAGGAAGAGTTAGTATGGCTTTAGATATTATTGAAGAAATGAGAGCCCCAATTATTGATAGATTTGTGCTAAGTCTTATAAATTTAAATAGGATAGATAAAAATAAATTCGAAGTGAAAGAAAATGGAGCAACACTATTAAATGATAAGGGAAGAAATATAGTTTTAAATTATTGGAATGATAAGTGCCGCGAAGAAATATATCATCCCTTTATTGAAGAAAAAATACCGATAGGACTTTTACCGCATATTCAAGCACAACTTTTAAATAGTTATTTAAGAGGAGATATAGAGTCCTATCCACCTTATATAAGGAAGTGATAAATGCAAGTATTAATTACATATGATGTAAAGACGTCAAGTAAAAAGGGAAATAGAAGATTAAGACAAGTAGCTAAAATATGTACTAACTACGGGCAAAGAGTACAAAATTCAGTATTTGAATTAAATATCTATCCTTCAGATTTAGTAAAAATAAAATCTCAACTAAAAAAAGCTATAGATTTAGAAGAGGATAGCATAAGAATATACAATTTAGGGAAAAATTGGGAAAGAAGGGTAGAATCATTAGGAAAAGATGAAACATACAACCCTGAAAAAGATTTATTGATTATTTGAGGTTCTTATTTGAACATATAATAAGTAAATCTATCTCATATATTTGATAAAAATTAGATATATTTTTTTAAAATATAGGCCTAATTTTTAAAAAAAGTCTTGCAAAGACTCAAAATTTGCAGTCACTCCCTTCACGGGAGTGTGGATTGAAATCATTATCAGCATATAAATCTGCCTGAGCTATTTTAGTCACTCCCTTCACGGGAGTGTGGATTGAAGTCCTCCTGTAAGAACTATGCCTATCATGCCTATAATCATTGTCACTCCCTTCACGGGAGTGTGGATTGAAATACTAAATATTCCATTTAATTACCTTTCGTTCATAGCGTCACTCCCTTCACGGGAGTGTGGATTGAAATTTGAACATCAGTTAAAAAACTATCAACATCATTAAAATGTCACTCCCTTCACGGGAGTGTGGATTG
>NZ_KV808728.1:21189-21745 GCF_001812365.1 Anaerococcus sp. HMSC065G05 | reverse complement strand
CTCCCTTCACGGGAGTGTGGATTGAAATTATTAAACGTCTTTTTGAACGTAAAAGCGTTAAAGTCACTCCCTTCACGGGAGTGTGGATTGAAGTCCTCCTGTAAGAACTATGCCTATCATGCCTATAATCATTGTCACTCCCTTCACGGGAGTGTGGATTGAAATTAAATCTAAATCTTCAAGTTCGTCTAGTTCTGATTGTCACTCCCTTCACGGGAGTGTGGATTGAAATAAAATATCATCTAACTGACCTTTAATCAAACCAATAGTCACTCCCTTCACGGGAGTGTGGATTGAAATATAATCAATATTATTTTTAGTTTTTGATAATTCATGTCACTCCCTTCACGGGAGTGTGGATTGAAATTTTTTAATATTGTTAAGGATAAAAAAATAAATACGTCACTCCCTTTACGGGAGTGTGGATTGAAATTTAAATGTACAAGATAAGGATGGCTTATATCATGTCACTCCCTTTACGGGAGTGTGGATTGAAATAGCTTTTATTTTAAAGCACAGGGAGCATGGTAATGGTAGGTCACTCCCTTTACGGGAG
>NZ_KV808728.1:17455-21089 GCF_001812365.1 Anaerococcus sp. HMSC065G05 | reverse complement strand
CTCCCTTTACGGGAGTGTGGATTGAAATTTTAATATTTCTAGTATTTTTAAGATTAAGTAATCGTCACTCCCTTTACGGGAGTGTGGATTGAAATAGTATTATCATAGTGCCAAAGAAAACAATTAAGCGTCACTCCCTTCGCGGGAGTGTGGATTGAAATAATTAAAAGATATTTCAGCAAAGAAGATTTAAATATGTCACTCTTTTCGTGATTGTGATGATTTAAATGATCCCAGGAATTAAAAAAATCAGAATATTATTTGCTAGTTTATATATGAAAGTTAATTTTTAATATAATTTTACGTTTTTATAGAAGAATTAATGCTTTATTATTCGTCTCATATTTTTTACTGAAATTTATCGAAAAATTTACTTTAAAGGAGGTGTTATGAATTTTATTGAACTTGTGAAGAATCGTTATTCTTGTAAAAATTTTAGTGATAAAAAAGTTGAAAAGGAGAAGATTGATATTATTCTTGAAGCGGGCAGGCTTGCACCTACTGCTAAGAACAATCAGATTCAAAGCATTTATGTGGCTAAGTCAAATGATGCTCTTATAAAAATTGATGAGCTTACTCCTTGTAGGTATAATGCTCCTCTTGTTTTGCTTGTAGCTTTTGATGAGAGTGAGGCTTTTGTTTATCCGGGAGGAAAATATAATACTGGTGTTGAAGATGCTACGATTGTTGCAAGTCACATGGTCTTGGCAGCTTCAAGCCTTGACATTGATTCTTGTTGGGTAAATCTTTTTGATCCTGATAAGGCTAGAGAAAAATTTTCTTTGCCTAAAAATGAAAAAATTGTTGCAATGATTGATTTGGGATATGCGAATGATGGAGTTAAGCCTTTAGAAAATCATTTTAAGCGTAAAAATATTGATGAAACTGTAAAATTTATTTAGGATAATGGGGTTTAGTAAAGATATGGAATATTTGATATTCTGTATCTTTATTTTATTTTTGCTATTGATTTTGAGATATTAGCTAAATTATTTTTGAATTTTAGTATTCTTTATTATATTTAATGAAAAAGTGCTTTTGCAAAATATGAAATAAATTTCATTTTACAAAAGCACTTTTTTATATTTTATTTGATATTAACTTTTAAATTTTATTTCAAAACAAATTCCATGACAACGGGATTGTGGTCGGAGTATTGGAAATTTTCTTTTTCTTGGGTTTTTATTGCCTTTATTTTTATATTATCTGTTGCCATAAATCCGTCTATGGTTGAAAGATAGGCGTCTTTTCCTGTGTATGGTTTGTCGTTTACTACTGATGTTTCTCCGTTTTTGTCGTAGTAGAGTTTTATATTTTCTGTTAGCAATTCTTTTGGCAAAATTTTTGGATTCCAAATTCCTTCTGGCAATTCTTTGTAATTTCCTGTTAGCTCTTGGTTAAAATCTCCGCCTACTATCACATAATTTCCTTTTTTATATTCTTTGTTTACGAAATTTATTATTTCTTTTGTTTGTGCAATTCTTCCGTTGTTTCCTTTTTCGTAAGCGTCTAAGTGGACATTGACTATTACTAATTTTTTGTCGGAATTTTTTATGTCAATGTATGAAGGGTTGAAGGCTCTTTTTAGATTTACTAGTCTTGATGGAAATTTGTGAGGGATTTCTTGCTGGTACCTTTTTGATTTTTGTATTTTAAAATTTGTTTGAGTCATTATTCCTGATTCAACTTTTCCCATTGGTGGGATTGGATATGGAATAAAGGCGGCCTTAAAATTTAGGGCGAAGGTTGTGTTGCCCAAAAGTTTTTTTCTTATTTTTTCGTACTCGTTAATGTGGTAGGTTCTTTTTGAATTTATATCTACTTCTTGGAAAAATTTTATGTCGGCATTTATTTTTTCACTTGAATTAATGATGTGGTTAATTGATTTTTCTACATGGCTTTTGTTTATTGGAAAGACCATTTTTCCACCGTCCATAAAGAAATCTGTGTCTTTATCAAGTCCGCCGTATCCAATATTCCAAGTCATTATCGTATAAGTTTTGCCGATTTCTGGATTTTTATCGCCCTTTCCTTGGATTTCTACATTTTCAATTTTTTCTGGTCTGTACTCTTTTATCCAAAGATATGATAGGAGAATTAAAATTCCTATTAGAAGTATTCCTATTATGGAAAAGATAATTTTTAATGTTTTTTTCATTTTTCACCTCTATAATTTTTGGGGAGTTTCCCTTATTTGTTATTTGTATAATATAAATACCCTTTTTTCTTCTTATATATAAGGAAAGAAAATTAAAATAGAGAAATAAATAAAATCTCTATAATTACTTTGTAAAATAAAGTTAATAAGATTGTTTTAAATTTCTAGAAAAGTATAGTTACTTTACGAAAGATTATGTATCAAAAAATATTTATAATATAAATAAAGAGCTTTTAATTGATGGAGTTATTATGGAAAAAGTAAAAATTATAGCTGATTCGGGATGTAATATAGATCTTGACATGGCAAAGGAACATGATATTTCAATACTTCCTTTTAATATAAATTTCAAAGACAAATCATACACCGACCTTTACGAATTAAGTAGGGAAGATTTTTTTATAAAATATAAGGAAAGCAAGGAGAGAGTTACAACTTCTATGCCATCTCCTGGGAAATTTTTGAAATTATTGGAAGAAGAATACCAAAAAGGATATAGAAATTTTATAGTATTTTCAATTACAAAGAAATTTTCTGGAATTTATCAAATGATGGATATGATGAAAGAGGAATTTGTAGAAGAAAATCCAGATGCAAGAATTAAAATAATAGATACAAATACAGCCACAATAGCTGCAATTTATCCTGTAATAAAAGCTGCAATTTATGCGAAAGACGGAATGGGACTTGATGAAATTTACAAAAAAAGTCTGGATAATTTAAAATATTGTAATGTTGCAGGAGTTGTAAAAAATTTGGATGCCTTGGTTAGGGGCGGAAGACTTCCAAAAACTATAGCCAAGCTTGCAAATTTAATTTCATTTTCTCCGGTTTTGTGCATAGAAGATGGAGAAATAAAATTAATAAAAAAAGTTACAGGAAAGAAAAAATCATACAAAGAATTAATAAAATATTTGAAAAAGCTTTGCAAAAAATACAAGGATTATCAAATAATAATCGGCGGAGCAGATAGTGGAGAAGAAATTGAAATTTTAAAAGAAGGACTAAGTAGCGAAATAGAAAATGCCCTAGATTTTAAAATAATAGACGTAACAGCAGTAATAGGTTCCCACTTAGGAGATGGGGTGATTTTCTGCTCAGTTTTTCCAATAAATTAGATTTAATAATTTGAAATAAAATATTTTCGTTTTAAATTTTTGTAATCGAATTTAACTAGTTTGCAAATAACCCAAGCCCAATCATCTTGGCTCAGAGCGTAGACAAACCCTCAAGCACGAATATCTGACTTCAAAAATTGTTGATTTCTAAATTCCGAAATTCTAAAATCGCAAACTCGCTTATGCGAGAACAGATAAATAGCTTAAAATTGTGCCAGTGGCACGATTTTAATATTTATCCCTCGGAATAAAACGAAGAATTAAAATTTAATTGAATTTAATTTATTTTAAAAATAATCACAGCTTTAAATTTTAGAGTGCGTTCTTATGACGAATTTTAAAATTTGAAATCAAATCA
>NZ_KV808728.1:0-17355 GCF_001812365.1 Anaerococcus sp. HMSC065G05 | reverse complement strand
AGCATGAGGATTTGTATACTTTGTCAACAGCCTGAGCCCAATTATCTGGGCTTTTTATTTTTGGAAAATTTTAAAAAGTTTTTGATTATATTTTTGTTTCATTTTCACATAAAATTTTACAAAAAAATTTAGATTTTTATTATTTTTTTACTCTGAGAAAATAAAATTTTTTAATAACAAAATTTTTTTATTTATATTTACATTCTCAAAAAATAAAACCAATATAATGATATTCAATATCAGATTATTCGGTGTATAATTGTTAATGAAGATAGTGATAATATATATCATTATTTTACATATTATTATTATGACTAAGTAAAACTTCACTGGTTCGGTTAGCTGGATTTCTTTTTTTTTAGAGATTGCTGATATTGACTATTATTACGAAAAATCATATAATTATAAGCCATAAATAAATTTGTTTAAAATAATAGATTAATAAATAGAAAGAAGGAATATATGCCAATAACCTTATTAAATAATGGACAAGAAGCAGAAGTTATTAGAGTAACTGGAAATGATGAAATGAAAACCCATCTTTCAAATTTAGGTTTTGTAAAGGGGAAAAAAGTTAAATTATTTTTCTTTGATGGAGTAAATTACATTATTATGGTTGACAATAGCAAGTATGCTCTTAACAAAGACTTAGCAAAAAGAATATACGTGAGGGAGATATAATAATGAAAACTTTAAAAGATGTAGCAGTAGGAGAAACTGCTATAATAAAAAAAATTAAGGGAGATGGAGCTACCATAAGAAGAATTATGGATATGGGGATTACAAAAAAAACTGAGGTTTATGTAAGAAAAATTGCCCCATTAGGAGATCCTATCCAAGTTAATTTACGTGGTTATGAATTGACTCTTAGAAAAGAAGATGCAAAAAACATAATAGTGGAGGAATAGATGACTTATACGGTTGCTTTAGCTGGTAACCCTAACTCAGGAAAAACCACTCTTTTTAATGAGCTTACAGGTTCAAGCCAAAGAGTAGGAAACTGGCCAGGAGTTACAGTTGATAAAAAAGAAGGAAAATTAAAAGGACACAAGGATATTATTATCCAAGATTTACCAGGAATTTATTCACTTTCCCCTTATACAATGGAAGAAGTTGTTTCAAGAGGATATTTGGTTGACCAAAGACCTGACCTTATTGTAAATCTTGTTGATGGATCAAATCTTATAAGAAACTTATATCTTACAAGCCAATTAATTGAACTTGGAATTCCAACAATTATTGCCTTGAATATGATGGATATAGTTAAATCAAACGGCGATGTTATTGATAAAGATAATCTTTCTAAAATTTTAGGTTGTCCTGTTGTAGAAATTGTTGCTAGCAAAAAACAAGGTACAAAGGACTTAATCAATGAGATTGTAAAATCAGAAAATAAATTATCTTTACCAAATCCTTTAAAATATTCTGGAGAATTAGAAGAAGCTTTGGAAAAAATTTCTAGTGAAATTTCTGGATCTGTTGATTCTAAACTTGAAAGATATTTGTCAATCAAGGCCTTTGAAAATGATGAAGATATGTTTGAAAATATTTCTTTATCAACTAGCCAAAAAGAAAATATAAAATCTTTAAGAGAAGATTTTGAGAAAAAAGAAGATGATGTTGCTGAAGGTATTGTAACTACTGAAAGATATGAAGCTCTTGGAGAAGTTGGAGAAAAAGTTCTTAAAAAAGCTCCACCAAAACTTTCAACAACTGATAAAATCGATAAGATAGTTACAAATAGGATTTTGGGACTTCCAATTTTTGCCCTAGTAATGTTTGTTATTTATTATATAGCAATTTCAACTTTAGGAACTGGGGCGACTGATGCCGTAAATGGATTTTTTGAAGATACAATGACACCTGCTGTTGCAGATTTTCTAACAAATATTGGAATCAGTGACGTTTTAGTTAGTCTTGCAACAGACGGAATCATAGCAGGAGTTGGTGCAGTATTAGGATTCTTACCACAAATGTTAGTATTATTTGCCCAACTTTCAATTCTTGAAGATATAGGATACATGGCAAGAGTTGCCTTTGTAATGGATAGGGTATTTAGAAGATTTGGTCTTTCTGGAAAATCATTTATACCAGTAATGATAGGTACAGGATGTTCAGTTCCTGGAATCCAAGCATCAAGAACAATTGAAAATGAAAGAGATAGAAGAATTACAATTATAACTACATCTTTTATGCCATGTTCTGCAAAACTTCCAGTAATTGCTTTGATAGCTGGAGCATTTTTCAAAAAAGATCAAGCTTTAGTAACATTTTCATTTTATATAATTGGAATAGTTTCTGTAATAATTTCTGGAATTATTTTAAAGAAATTTAAAGAATTTGCATCAGATCCAGCTCCATTTGTTATGGAACTTCCACCATATCACGCACCAAGAGTTACTTCAGTTTTAAGAGATATGTTTAATAAAGGAATGAGCTTTGTAAAAAGAGCAGGAACAATAATTTTAGTATCATCTATAATTATTTGGTTCTTATCAAACTTCGACTTCTCATTTAAATTGGTAGAAGCTGAATCAGAAAACTCAATACTTGCAGTTTTAGGTGGATATTTAGCAGTTTTATTTAAACCATTAGGATTTGGACAATGGCAATCAGCAGTAGCAACAATTACAGGATTCGTTGCAAAAGAAAACGTAGTTTCAACAATGGGAGTTGTTCTTGGAATAGGAGCAGATCTTGATGAAACAAATAGACAATTAATTACAGCTTTCAACCAAGCTATAGGAACACCAGTTGCTGGATACTCATTCTTGCTTTTCAATATGCTTTGTATGCCATGTTTTGCAGCAGTTGGAGCTATAAAAACAGAAATGAACAATAATAGATGGACACTTATTGCTATAGGATACCAAATGGCATTTGCCTATGCGATTGCATTTATTTTCTATCATTTAGCAAATTGCTTTGTATATAAAGAATTTTCATTTATGACAATACTTGCAATATTAGTGTTGATAGGTGTTTTGTATTTGATTTTTAGACCTGTAAAATACAAAGAAGAAAAAAGATCTTACAAATTAAATTTTGCAAGAAAATAAAAAAATCATTATGAAGGGATGGTTTTATGAATATACAATCTTGGATACTTTTGATAATAATTTTGGGAACTTGCTCTTATATAATCTATACTAGATTTATAAAAGAAGGTTCAAATTTTGGTTGCAAAGACTGTGCTCAAAAAACTTCTTGCAATAGTGGAAAGTGTCAAAGTAAAAAAGAAAAAAATAAAGAAAAATCTAAATCATGTCCATATTGTGACTGATTTAAATTTAAAATAATTATTAATTAAGAAAGGCTTTTGTAAATTGATTATTTCCATGAAGGATGTATTTGCAAAAGCTCTTTTTTAAAAATATAAAATAATTCACAATAAATTTTGCCGATATTAGAAATCATTACAAATGATAAAGATTTTTATTAGCAAAATTTAAAATAAAGCTAAAAAAATTTGCAAAAAATAATTAAAGCGGTTATAATTATTTCAATAAAAAAAATAGGAGGAAAAGATGATTAAAGTAAACAAAAAAATTATAAGTACAGGTATTGGAGTAATAGCGGGAGCTATTGGGGGAAAGGTTCTCACATCAAAATTAGCAAAAAAGGCTGCTGTGGCTACAGTCCAACAAGGATTGAAAGCAAAAAGTGCTGTTGATAAGACTGTAGAAAATATAAAAGTTACAACTGATGATATAGTGGCTGAAGCAAAAATTAAAAATGAAATTGAAGAAAGACTTGAAGCTGAAGCAAAAGATAAGCTTGATATAGAAAATGTTGCTTCAGAAGCTAAAGAAGAAGTTAAGGAAGAAATAATAAAAGAAATTAAAGAGGACTAGGATGAGAGCGGCCATAAAGGCGAGAACTATTGGAAGAAGTAGGTTTATTTACGAGGATTATCTAAAAAAATCTAACGTCAATAAATTAAAGTACAAAATTGAACAAGTAAAGGGCGTGAAATCTTGTGAAATTTCTTATATATCAAAATCTATTATTGTAAATTATGAAGAAGATTTGATAGGAAATATTGCAAGATTTATCCTAGACTTTGATCTTAAATCTTTGGATGATTTTGATATTGAAGATGCGGATTTTATTCCTCAAGTTGATAAATCAATTTTTCATATATTAAGAAATTCAGCATACAAGAGAATTGTATTTGGTTATCTTATGCCTATCAGTATTAGACCATTTTTTACACTTTTGAGAGCTTATCCTTTTGTAAAGGAAGGCTTAAAATCTATAAAAAATAAAAAAATAGATGTGGCAGTTTTGGATGCAAGTGCAATTACAATTTCTATAATTACAGGAAAATTTGGGGATGCTGCTAGCATAATGGCTCTTTTATCATTGGGAGAAGAGCTTGAAGATTATACCTTAAAAAAATCAAGACTTAATTTGAAATCTTCGCTTGCTTTAAATGTTGATAAAGTTTTTGTAAAAGATGGAAATCAAAAAATAATCAAAAATCTAAAAGATGTAGAAATCGGAGATTTAATTTATATTTCTATGGGAAGTAAAATTCCTGTGGATGGAGAAGTTGTTGAGGGCTTTGCCATGGTAAATGAGGCTTCATTTACTGGAGAGGCAAAAGCTGTTGAAAAAAATGAAAATTCTACTGTTTTTGCAGGGACTGTTCTTGAAGAAGGAGAGCTTTTAGTAAAAACTAATAAAAAATATGGAGATTCTAGATTAAATCACATAATAAAACTTATTGAAGATAGTGAAAAAAATAAATCTCTTGCTCAATTAAAAGCAGAGTCTATGGCTGATTCTTTGGTAAAATATTCTTTTATTGGGGCAGGATTAACATATTTATTTACAAGAAATTTCATAAAAGCAAAATCATTTTTGATGGTGGATTATTCTTGTGCCTTAAAACTTACAATTCCAATTGCATATATGAAGGCTATAAGTCAGGCTGGAGAAGAAAATATTTTGGTAAAAGGTGGAAAATATTTTGAAAGCATAGCTAAAGCTGACACAATTATTTTTGATAAAACTGGAACATTAACCAAGTCCCAGCCAGAAGTCAAAAAAGTAATTGCCTTTGATATCGATGAGGATGAGGCTTTAAGAATAGCTGCTTGCCTTGAGGAACATTTTCCTCATTCAATAGCAAGAGCTGTTGTGAAAAAAGCTGTGGAAAAAAATCTTTGCCACGAAGAAATGCATTCAAAGCCAGAATATATAATGGCTCATGGTATAAAATCAAAAATAAATGGAAAAACAGCTCTCATAGGAAGCGAACATTTTATTCTTGAAGACGAAGGAATAAAAATCAATTCCCAACAAGGAGATTTGATAAATTCATTAAAAGAAGAATATTCTCTTTTGTTTATGGCTTATGACAATAAATTGATGGCGGTTTTGTGCATTGATGATCCAATTAGAGAAGATGCAAAAAAGACGGTAATGGCTTTGAGAGATTTAGGTTTTACTCATATTGCTATGCTTACAGGAGATAATGAAAATTCTGCTAGAGCTGTAAGCAAAAAACTTGATTTGGATTTTTATAAATCCCAAGTTCTTCCAGAGGACAAAGAAAATTATGTAAGAAAAATGAAACAAATGGGAAGAAAAATTATAATGATAGGAGATGGAGTAAACGATTCAATTGCTCTATCAAGGGCAGACGTGGGAATTTCTATGTCAAAAGGTGCAGATCTTGCCAAAGAAATCTCTGACGTTTCAATAAAAACAGATTCACTCAAAGAATTAGTTGATCTTGTAAAACTTTCAAGAAGTGTAGATAAGAGAGTAAAAAATGATTATGAAAAAATAATTGCCTTTAATAGTTTATTGATAGCGTTAGGTTTGACATCGTTTATAACAAATACTCAATCAGCACTTTTACACAATATTTCCACAGTAGCTATAGCAAGTGAAAATATGAAAAAATATAAATTTTAAAAACCAAAGTTTAAAGCTTTGGTTTTTTCTTTGGGAAAATTTAATTAATTAGTAAATAAAATTTTAAAAATATTAAAAGTAAAGAAATCCTAGGAATTAAATTCGACTAACAAAGTGATGGTTGTAAATTTTAAAATGGAAAAAACTTATGAAAAATGTATGATAGAATAAGAAAATCGTTTTTGTAAGGAGAATTTATGATTAATTTTAGAAATGACTATTCCGATATTTGTTATCCAGAAATTTTAGATTATATAAAAGAAAATCTTGACCAAATAAATCCAGGATACGGAGTTGATGATCACAGCAAAAATGCTGAAAAATTAATTAAAGAAAAATTAGAAGATGAAAATGTTGATATTTATTTTATTCACGGAGGTACAGTAGCGAATATTCTTGGGGCAAGTGTAGGAATGTTGCCACAAGAATCTATAATTTCTGCAACAACAGGACACATCGAAGACCAAGAAGCAGGAGCGATTGAGGCTTGTAGAATAAAAATTGAAACAATTCCAACAAAGGACGGAAAGATCACAAAAAAATTATTGGAAGAAAAATATAAATCTTTTACCAACGAACACCACACAGTTCCAAGAAAAGTTTATATATCAAATACAACAGAAGTTGGAACACTTTATAGTAAAAAAGATTTAGAAGAGATTTACGATTTTTGTAAAAAACACGACTTATATTTATTTATGGACGGGGCAAGACTAGCACACGCCATGGCAAATGAAAAATCTGATCTAAAATTTAAAGATTTGACCAAACTTTGCGATATTTTTTATTTTGGAGGAACAAAAAACGGACTTATGTTCGGGGAAGTCCTTGTAATTGTAAATGATAATTTGAAGAAAAATTTCAGAAATTTGCAAAAACAAAAAGGAGCTATGCTTGCCAAAGGTTTTGTTACAGGAATTATGTTTGAAAGACTCTTCCAAGATGATTTGTATATCAAAGGAGCAAAAAAAGCCTACAAAATGGCAGAAAAATTGGCAAAAGGCTTTGAAGAAAAAGGATACAAACTTGCCTATGAATTTAATTCAAACCAAGTTTTTGTAGAAATTTCAAAAGAAGACATAAAAAAATGGGAAGAATTTGCTTATTTTGAAGTGGGAGAAAAAAGAGAGGATAAATTTGTAGCAAGATTTGTCACAACCTACAAGAGCAAAGAAAAAGAAATCGAAGAATTTTTAGAAAGGATTTAGTATTATGCATTACACAGGACAAGTTTATAGACCACCGCTTGAAGCCTACACACCACTTTTGGAAGTAACTTACGGCTGTTCCCACAACAAGTGTGCCTTTTGTACTATGTATGGTATGACAAATTTTGGAATTTCTCCTATAAAAGATGTAGAAAGTGATATTTTAGAAATTTCCATGACCTATTCAAGGCCAATCGAAAGAATTTATTTATTAAACGGAGATCCTTTCGTTCTTTCAACAGAAAAATTGGTAGAAATTGCAGATTTAATCCACAAATATATCCCAGAAGTAAAAACCATAACTTCCTACGCAAGTTTTTATAATTTAAAAAATAAAACCAAAGAAGATTTGAAACTTTTAAGAGAAAAAGGCTACAATGAACTTTGGTTTGGAGTAGAAACAGGAAATCAAAAAGTCCTAGACTGGCTTGATAAGGGAGCTGACCTAAAGGATTATAAAAAAGGGATAGAAAAAATGAAATTTGCAAAAATGACCTACAATGCCATAGTAATGCAAGGAGTTGCAGGAAATGGAAATTCAAAAGAAAATGCAAGAGAAACAGCAAAATTTTTAAACCTATATCCACCAATAGGAATTTTTATAATGAGTACAGACGTTCAAAGAGGGTCAAAATTATACAAAATGAGAGAAGAAGGAGATTTTAAAGAAACAAGTAACAGAGAAAACCTAGAAGAACAAATAGAATTATTAAAAAATCTAGATGTTCCGGGAAATGTCCTCTACTCATCAGGCCACATAGTAAATCTTGTAAAAGTAACATCTCACATGAGAAACAAAGAAAAAATGATTAAAAAATTAGAAGACGCCCTAGAAAATCTAGACGAAAAAATCCTAGATTCAAAAAATATGGGTAGGGCAATTTAAAAAATAGGCTGTTGCAAGATTTTTTGCAACAGCCTATTTTTTAGTTATTATTATCAACAGCCTCATTATATTTTCTTATGGTTCTTTTATGAAAAAATAATGTTAAGAAGGCCAAAGGTATGGTTATAAAATATTTAATAAGCTCTGTAAATAGTAGGACAATAAAAAATACAAATATTGATGTACTTACATCTTTCCTATAGGTTGTTTTTGTTTCACCAAGCCAATTTGTGCTTGAAGATGATTCGTAATAATCCATAAATTTGCTTGAAGCTTTTGCCATATTTACAGCTCCATAAGGATTGAAAAATGATGAAAATCTTCCACCAATATATCTTTTGTAATCTGCGTACCACGAATAAGTATAATTTGTTAATAAAAAATACGCTAAATAAAGCATTCCTTTTAGAAAGCTATAATCAAAGCTAGCAATAATAAAAATTGAAGAAATTATTATATATGAATTTATATAAAATCTTATTCCCATTTTTGGTGTGGAAAAATAAGATGGATTTTTGTAGGGGTCAATAAATTCATCTTTAGACTTATTATCATAAGTCACATTTTGATTGGTAGTTTCTTCAATTGTTGGAGGTTTTACATATTCTGCTTCTTTTTTGGAAGGAGGTTTTATATATTCGGCATCATTATTAATATTTTTATTATCTTTTGATGGTGGTTTAATATATTGATTTTGATTAGCCATTTTTACTCCTTAATTTGTTCCAAATCCTCTATTGTAATTGTGTTTACATCATCTTCATTTGTATTTGAAATTCTTTGGCTCATTATTCTGATTAATTTTTCATTAAAATTTCTAATCCATCGTCCATTACTATGGTCATTTGATTTGTTATAATTATTTTTTACAACTTGATAGTAAAGTTGTTCATCAACCTTATATGCGAATTTATCCAAGCTTGATAAGCCGATTTTTACAAGCTCATCTACAGTGTAGTCTTCAAAATAAAATTTGTTTGGAACTCTTGACTGAAGACCTGAATTTAAAGATAGAAATTCTTTCATTTCCTTGCTATATCCAGCAAATATTATTACTATGCTTTCTCTATAATCTTCCATAAATTTCAAGATTTCATCTATTGCTTCATTTCCAAAATCGTTATCAGATCCTTGTGATAGGCTGTAGGCTTCATCTATAAATAAAATTCCACCAAGTGCTGATTTTAAAACGGCTCTTGTTTTAATTGCAGTTTGACCTATATAACCTGCGACAAGATCTGATCTTGAAACTTCTATAAATTTATTTTCTTTTATAATAGATTTTTGATAGAGAAGATTACCTAAAATTCTAGCAACGGTAGTCTTTCCTGTACCAGGATTTCCAAGAAATAAGGAATGCAAAGTAAAGTTTTGGATTTTTTGTCCTGAATCTCTTCTTTTTTTATTTAGCTCTGCCATAGAAATAAATTCATCAACTTGCCTTTTTACTTGGTCTATTCCTATAAGATTTTGTAATTTATTATAAGCATCCTCATCTTTTCCATCATAGTTTTTGTATTTGCCAATATTAAATACCTGATCAATATCCTCATTTGTTAAAGTCGAAAGATCTGTTGATTCACTTTCGATAACTCTTGTCGCAAATACTTTTAGTAGTTTTTCGTTAAAGTTTCTAATCCATCTAGCGTTAGATTTATCTATAGATTGTTCATAAGCAAATTTCACATTTTTTTCATAATAATTTCTATCTTCTATCACATATTGCTTTTCAATTAAAATACTTTCTCCGATTTGAACAATTTCATCACTTGAGTAATCTTCAAAAACAAATTTATTGGCAACTCTAGAGTTTAGACCAGGATTTGTATCTAAAAATTCTTCCATTTCCTTAGTATATCCAGCAAAAATTATCATAATTTCACTTCTGTGATCTTCCATATATTTAAGAATAGTATTTATAGCTTCTTGACCGAAATTCACAGAGGAATCTCCCTTATTTAAGGTGTAAGCCTCATCTATAAATAAAATTTCGCCTTTTGCTTTTTCTAATAATTTATAAGTTTGCTCGGCAGTTTGACCGACGTTAGATGAAATTAAATCAGATTCACTGGCTTCAATGAAAATAAATTCTTCCTTATTATATAAGGCCTTATATTCAAATAATATCTCGCCAATAAGCCTTGCTACAGTTGTTTTTCCAGTTCCAGGATTTCCAAGAAATACAGAATGGAGCGAATTTTCTTCAGGAAGAAAACCCATTTGGATTCTTTTATTATTAAATTCAACCATCCTAATCATTTTGTTTATTTCATTTTTTACAGAATTTAATCCAACTAATTTATTAAGCTTATCGTATGGCGAAAGTTCGTTTTCATTTGATGAAATATTTTCATCATCATCTATTTCGTCATATAAAAATTCCTCATCCAAATCATCATTTTCAATTAAGCCGACCTTACAATAGGAATCATCAGACCTTTCTATTTTTATTGGAGAATTTTCATCATAATAATATTCGCCGTTAATAGATAAAAATTCAGTTAACAAGGTAGAGCTACCATTAATTCTAATATTAGGGGCAAAATATCTATTAAGGGAAATTTCGTAAGCTTTAAGTATGGAGTTATCTTGAATAAGCAAGTCAATTTTTTTATTATTCTCTCCTTTTAAATTAAAGGAGTCTTCTACAATTGCAAGAGATTTTTGATTTATACAAAATATTTCATTAACAGTTAATTTTGAAATAAAAGCTCTACTAGAATTAATATCCACAGATGAAACTATGTCATCATTAGAGATCAAATATGAGTTTTCATTTAAAAACAAGCAGCTAGGGTAATTTTTTTGTATAAATAAATTGTTATTTGAATTTATATTGGTGTTATAGATGTATAAACAAGGATATCTTTTTTGGGTATCTTCTCCGTTGACAGTGGAGTTATTAATTTTTAAATCTGAATGTTTAGCATTTATTGCATTTGTGTAATATTTTTTTATACAGGACTTGTTAATACTTACATTAGAATAATCAAATGATAAAGAAAGACATAAGTCTGAATTGTTGATTTCTATATTAGAATTTTTTGCATATAATTTAGAATAAAAATCTCCCTTATCAAATGTAGTAACATTTTCAAAATTTAAGCTTGAATTTTCAGAAACATAAACTTCTGGATATTTTTCTTGATTAGAATCTAATTTTATAAGCTCAGTCCTATCTATTATTACTTTATTTAAAAAAACAGTGGAAGAATCTTTAATATTTAAAATATTATCAAATTTATTATTTGATTCTAACCACAAACTATTTATATTTACATTTGCTTTATTTTTTATGTTAAGTCTTCCAACAATTTTATTTGTATAATAATTTGTATTATCTTCAAAATTAACGTGACCTTCTAAGGTCAAATCTTTATCTATTTCAAAAAATCCATCTTCTAAAATTAGATGAAAATTTTCTTTTAATTCTAAAATATCGCCAGGACTACAAGCATAATAAGCTTGATAAAAATTCCAAGTATCGTTAGAATTGCCTATTAAATATCTTGCCATTTGTTCCTCCTTAATTTTATTTAATTATATCATATTTAAAATATAAAAATATCAATTAGTAACAGGAAGTTATTCTTTGAAAAATAATTTATTTTCATTTAAAAGTAGATCCTTATAATTGATAATAAATCTTGAAAAAATTTATTTTTTATGCTAATATATAAGAAGTATTTGGGAGGGAGTGAGTTTAGCACTCCCTTTCGTTTTCGCTATTTTTAAAAAATGTGAAAAATTTCAAAAAAATATAAGTTTATAAATTAGTCAAGATATTATATAATAAAAGTGATATTTTTAAGGAGGACTTATGACAGAAACAAGAGTTAGATTTGCACCATCACCAACGGGTTACCTCCACATCGGTGGACTTAGAACAGCACTTTTTAATTACCTTTATGCAAGACATACTGGTGGAAAAATGCTTTTAAGAATTGAAGATACAGACAGAACCAGATTTGTTGAAGGAGCCTTGGAAAATTTATTGAAGACTTTAAAATGGTCAGGAATTGAAATTGACGAAGGCGTTATGCTTGATGAAAATGGAGAAATTACTGAAAAAGGAAATTGCGGTCCTTATATCCAATCAGATAGGGTTAAAGCTGGAATTTATGATAAATATATTGAAAAATTAATCGAAGAAGGCAAGGCTTATTATTGCTTTTGCTCAAAGGAAAGACTTGATAATTTAAGAGCAAGACAAAAAGCTGATGGTCTTACACCAAAATATGATGGACTTTGTCGTTCGTTAACATTAGAAGAAGCAAAAGAAAAAATTGCTAACGGAGAAAAATATACTGTAAGATTAAAACTTCCAAAAGATACAGATATTTCTTTTGATGATAGGATTAAGGGAAAAATTACTTTTAATACAAATGATATGGACGACCAAGTTTTGATAAAAGAAGACGGATACCCAACTTATCATTTTGCAGTTATTGTTGACGACCATGAAATGGGAATCACTCATGTTGTAAGAGGGGATGAATGGATTTCTTCAACTCCAAAACACGTATTTTTATACCAAGCTTTTGGATGGGAAGCTCCAGAATATATCCACCTTCCTACAGTTTTAAATAAAGATCACAAAAAATATTCTAAGAGAAATGGAGATGGAATGGTTGAAGATTTCATCGAAAGAGGATATTTACCAGAAGGACTTATAAATTATTTGGCTCTTTTGGGATGGTCACCTGATAGTGAAGAAGAAATTTTTACAATGAAAGAACTTGCTGACCAATTTACTTTTGATAGGGTAAATAAAACCGGAGCAGTTTTTGATGTAAGAAAACTTGATTGGGTTAACGGTCATTATGTAAGAGAAATGAGCGTTGAAGATTTAGCAAAAGCTATAAAACCATATTGTATTGAAGCAGGATTTTTCACAGAAGATTATCCAGAAGAAAAATTAAATCTTCTTGCAGCAACCTGGCAATCAGCAATTGATAAATTCACAGATATTAAAGACGAAGCTTATGTTTATTATGTAGATGATAAAGATATGAAATGGACCGATGAAGCGGTTGAAGCCATAAAAACTGATGAAGCTAAAACTTTGTTTGATGCCTTTATTGGAAAGCTTGAAGAAGTTGATGAAGTTGATCTAGACTTTGCAAAAACCATAATGAAATCTATCCAAAAAGAAACAGGAATAAAAGGAAAGAATTTATGGTTCCCAGTTAGGGCAGGACTTACAGGAAATGTTCACGGACCAGAACTTGTAAATGCCTTTGTAATTATGGGCAAGGAAAAAATGATCGACAGATTAAATTACGTTAAGGAAAATTTTTAATATGAAAATATATAATACATTCACAAGACAAAAAGAAGATTTCAAGACAATTGATGAAAATAAGGTAAGAATGTATGTATGCGGCCCAACAGTTTATGATTATATGCACATAGGAAACGCCCGTCCTTTGGTAATCTTTGATACAATGAGAAGATATTTAAGATATCTTGGCAACGACGTAAAATATGTTGTAAATTTTACAGATGTTGATGACAAAATTATAAATAAGGCCATTAAAGATAAGATATCAACTAAGGAAGTTACAGATAAGTATATAAAAGCTTATATGGAAGATGCAAAAGATTTAAATCTTGACGAAGAGCACACCATCCACCCAAAAGCTACAGAAACTATGGATGATATTATAGATTTTGTAAAAGAATTGGTGGATAAGGATTGTGCTTACGAATCAAATGGAGATGTTTATTTTGATATTTCAAAAGCAAAAGATTATGGACATCTTTCAGGAAAAAATATTGAAGATTTAAGAGAAGGCGCATCAAACAGACTAGATGATAAGGACAAGGGCAAAAAAAGAAATCCTATGGACTTTACCCTATGGAAAGCTACAAAAAAAGAAGGAGAAGTATCTTGGGATTCTCCTTGGGGCAAGGGTAGACCAGGCTGGCATATAGAATGTTCAACCATGAGCAAAAAATTATTGGGAGAAACAATCGACCTACATGCTGGTGGAGAAGATTTACAATTCCCTCATCACGAAAATGAAATTGCCCAATCAGAAACAAGATCAGGCAAAAAATTTGCAAATTATTGGATGCACAACGGCATGATCCAAGTTGATGGAACCAAAATGAGCAAGTCTTTGGGAAATTTCTTTACCCTACACGATATTAAAAAAGAATATGACCTTATGGTTGTAAGATTTTGGCTTTTGTCTGCAAGCTATAGACTCCCTATAAATTTCACAAGAGAAATAATAGAACAAGCCAAAAATTCCCTAGAAAGATTAAACAACGCCAAATTTAGGATGGATGATCTTTTAGAAAAAGCAAGTGGAAATTTAAAAGATGAAGAAAAAGATTTGGAAAAAGAGCTTGATAATTTTGAAAATAATTTTAGAAAAGTAATGGATGATGACTTAAACACTGCAGATGCCCTTACAGTTTTATTTGAAATTTCAAAATTTGCTAATACCAAACTTGATGAAAATTCTTCAAAAGAATTTGTAGAAAAAACTAGAGATTTATTTATAAAACTTGAAGATGTTCTTGGTATAGAAAACAGAAAAAAAACAGATGACTCTCTTGATGAAGATTTGATAAATAAATTAATAGAAGAAAGAAAAGAAGCGAAAAAGGCAAAAGACTTTGCTAAAGCAGATGAAATTCGTGACAAACTTTCTGAAATGGGAATTTTAATCAAAGATACCAGAGAAGGAACCAAGTGGGAGCTTAAATAATGGCAAGTATATATGGAAGAAAATCTGTACTTGAAACCATTGATGCAGGCGAAAATATAAAAAAAGCTCATATTTTGGAAAATAAGGGCAAAAATCACAAGCTAATCGATAAAATTATAAATAAATTAGAAGATAAAAATGTGCCAATATTTTATGAAGACAAGGATTATTTTTCAAAAATTTCTGGCAACCACCAAGGTGTTGAAATCGAAGTAGAAGATTACAAATACAAGGACCTTGATGATTTAAAAGATAAAAAAAGGCTAATGATTTTAGATCAAATAGAAGATCCTCACAATCTTGGGGCAATAATTAGAAGTGCAGAAGCCTTTGGTTTTGATGGAATAATTATTTCAGAAAGAAGATCTGCAAAAGTAAATTCAACAGTTTACAAAACAAGTGCAGGTGCAATCAACAATATTGATATAGCCATGGTTAAAAATATAAATAGGGCCATAAAAGAAATAAAAAAAGAAAATTTTTGGGTTTATGGACTAGCTGGAGAAGCAGAAAATGATATTACCCAAACAGATCTTAGAGGAAAAATTGCTCTAGTTGTTGGCAATGAAGGAAAGGGACTTTCAAGACTTGTAAGAGAAAATTGCGATGGACTAATAAAAATACCCATGCTTGGCAAAATAAATTCATTAAACGCATCGGTAGCAAGTGCAATCGCAATCTATGAAAGTCTAAGACAAAATGGCTTTAACTAAAAAAAATATAACCTATGTTGATGGCTATAACATAATAAATTCTTGGCCTGAATTAATTCATATAAAAGAAAATTCCCTAGAGCTTGCTCGTGAAAAATTAATAGACGAGATGGCAGAATACGCATCCCTTTCAAATGAAAAAGTTATTGTAGTCTTTGATGCCTACAATTCAGACGGTGAAAAAGAAAATATATTTGAAAAACTAGGCATAGAAATAGTCTATACCAAAAAATTTCAAACAGCAGATACCTACATTGAAAAAATGACAAACAAATATGCACGTCGTCACAATGTAAAAGTTGTAACCGACGATGGGCAAATTCAATCACTTGCCTTTGAAAGAGGGGCAAGCAGGATGACTGCCCTTGAGCTTAGGAATGATCTTTTAAATAAGAGGGTAAAAATAAAAAGAAATCAAAAAAAAGATTTCTCAAATAATTTCAAGCAATTTCCCTTATCAGAAGATGTAATAAAAAAACTTGATGATATAAAAAAAGACTTGGAAAAATAAATGGTAAAGGTAGATAAATTCAATTTATAAAAATTCAAATCATTTTTATAAGAACTTGACTGCTTAGGCAGATCAATTATGGTGGTTATATGGATAAAATAGATTTTAATGACGAAGAAGTCTTTGAAAAATTTAAAGATTTTTTCGATGAAGATGATATTGATGAAAAACAAGCTCAAAAAATTTATAAGGGCTTAACAGAAGATGAAAAAGAAGAATTTGAACAGTTTTTGGAAGATGAAGAACTGGAAATAGAAGAGGAAGAAGATAGAAAAAAAATAAAAAATTCTATCGTTGCAAGGCAAAGATCCGACATAATTAGGCTTTCAGATTTAACAAATGAGCAAATTGTAGAACAATTTCAAGAAGGAAATCAAAATGCCCTTGGAGCCTTAGTAGATAAAAACCAAGGTTTAGTCAGAAGCAGAGCCTCATATTTTTATCGCTCACATGGAAACGACCTTGAACTTGAAGATTTAGTCCAATCAGGCATGCTTGGAATGATAAGAGCTGCAGAAAAATTTGACCTTACTTTAGGATACAAATTTACAACTTATGCCTACAAATGGATTGATAAGGCAATAAGAAAAGCAATAAATAAAGAAGGTCACACAATAAGAATACCAGCTGGAAAATATTTAAAATTAAATAAATTAAAACAAATATTAAAAGCAAATCCTGAAGCAAGCGAAGAAGAATTGTACAAGATTTTAAAACAAGAAGGAATCGATAAAAAACAAGCCGACGATTTATTTTTGATAAACAGAAATCAAGTAAATTCAACAAGCCTAAACATAAATTTAGATTCAGAAGATTCAACAGGCGATGAGCTGATGGATATGGTAGGAGACGATTCAATCCCAGTAGACGATCAAATCCTAAAAAAAGATATGGAAGATTTTCTAATGAAAGCTTTGGATCAACTTTCAGATAGAGAAAAACAAATAATAATATATAGATACGGTTTGGACAACGAAAAACCAAAAACCCTAGAAGAAATAGGAACAATTTATAATCTATCCAGAGAAAGAATAAGACAAATAGAAAACCAAGCCCTAGGAAAACTAAAACAATACAGCGACCAGGATTAGGTAATTATTAAAATCGTGCCAGTGGCACGATTTTAATAATTACCCCGCGGACTAAAACAGAGAATTACAAAAAGCAAAATAAAATAATATGCTAAATCATTACAAAAAGAATGATAAGTTAGCGTATAATCAGCTTAAAAATGTGCCAGTGGCACATTTTTAATATTTATCCTAAAAGTATAATAAAAAATTCCAAAAAATAAAATTAACTTATAATGAAAAATAAAAAATTTCTACTATTAAAAAATTAGAAAGTGCTTGCACTTTCTCAGAGCGTCGACAAACCCACCAATAAA
>NZ_KV808727.1:168826-170829 GCF_001812365.1 Anaerococcus sp. HMSC065G05 | reverse complement strand
CTCAGTACACCCACACACAGAATTCGAAGGACAAGTATACGTACTAACAAAAGAAGAAGGCGGAAGACATACCCCATTCTTCTCAGGCTATAGACCACAATTCTTCTTCAGAACAACAGACGTAACAGGAGACATCCAACTAGAAGAAGGAACAGAAATGGTAATGCCAGGAGACAACGCAACATTCAAAATCAAATTACAAAAACCAATCGCTCTAGAAGAAGGATTAAGATTCGCAGTAAGAGAAGGTGGAAGAACAGTTGCATCTGGAGTTGTTTCTAAAGTTATAGCTTAATTTAGCTAAAAATTTGAAATAAAATAGATTATTTGAAAGGCGGGGGAATCCCCGTCTTTTTTTAAGAATATTATTGAAATTTTATTTAAAATTTAATGAGGAAATTAAATGAAAGAAAAATTGAGTAATTTTAAGGAAATATTTAAGAAAATATTTTTTATATCTGTATTAATTCTTGTAATTGTAGAATTTAGAAAAATATCCAAAGAAATAAAACTTGAAGATGTAAAATTTATTTTTTCTAGCTTATCGGTTATTACATTACTTTTTATGGGAATCTATGGAATTTTTGCTAATATTCCAGCAAGCTTGTATGATTTTATTTTGAATGAAGAGCTTGGAAATGATTATGATAAAAAATACATAGGAGAAACTGGATTTTGCATTAATAATTTTAATGATCTTTTAGGGCTTGGTGGATTTATTTCTATTGGACTTAGAACGGCTTTTTACGGTAAGGGACATGAAGCTACAAAGCTTGTGAAAAAAATTTTACAACTTTTGGTATTTTTACCATGCGGTTTATCATTTTTTTCTATTATTTCCTTAATTTCTTTAATGTTTCACTCAAATCCAAATTTACAAAGTTATATGCTTTTGCTTGTTGGTGCAAGTTTGTATATTCCTTTTGTGTTGGCTTTGTCTTTTTTTGGAAAGATTAAATTTTCTAGAAAAAATCAAATAAAATTATTTTTAATCTCAATTGCTGAGTGGTTTGGAGTTATGAGTGCCTTTGTGGTTATTGGGTATTTGATGGGAATCAAATTTGATTTGATAAGCTTATCAACTTTGGTCGTTGCGGCAAATATTGTAGGATATATTTCTATGATTCCTGGTGCCATCGGTTCTTTTGACCTTATAATTTTATTTGCTTTAAAAAGTCAGGGTATAAATCAAGAATTGGCACTTGCTTGGATTCTTCTTTATAGAATGTTTTACTATATTGTTCCATTTTGTCTTGCTTTTGTATTTTTTACTAAAAATTTTACAATTGCTTTTCAATTTAAGGAATCTGCTTTTATAAAAAGACTTTTCAAAAATATTCTTTTGGTTTTGAATACTTTTTTGTTGTATATTTTTGGACTTTTTATGATTTTGGCTGCAACCTTGCCAGATAAGGCTTATGGTGGAGGTATTCTTACAAAATTAAATCCTATAAGAGCATCAGCTATTTATCAGTTTCCATCTCTTCTTTTTGGATTTATATTTATAGTTATGGCAAGAGCTTATATTTCAAAACAGAAAAAATCTTTTCTTTTAAATACCATAATGTTAATTCTTGTATTTTGCTATACTTATATAACTGATTATAGTTTATCTACTCTTATTTATATTTTTATAATGTTTGTAATTAATCTACTTACAAAAGATGAACTTTATACTAAGCAATTTATTTATGCTAGCGAAGATAGGTTTATTGATTTGCTTTTGACAAATTTTATGCTCATAGTTTATGTAGGGAAAATTTTGAAACGTGGCTCTATCATTGATGTGAATATTAGTGAGGCTAATGATTTTATTCTGATTCCTTTTGAGTATAATTTTATTTCAATAATTGCAACTATATCAATAATTTATTTTCTCGTTTATCTTTTGGTTAGGAATTTGCAAGGGGCTAGGTTAAAAGTTGGGGAAAAATTTGATTATGATAGGTATATAAATTTACTTAAAAATCAGGGCGGTTCCAAAGAAGCTTTTCTTTCTTTTT
>NZ_KV808727.1:157029-168726 GCF_001812365.1 Anaerococcus sp. HMSC065G05 | reverse complement strand
TTTTTGGATGATAAGGATCTTTATTGGTTAAAAAATGATGAATATGATTTGGCTTGTCTTCAAATTAGGACTGTGGGCGATAAGGTAATTGTCATGGGGGATCCTATTGGAAATGAAAAATATTTTGATGAGCTTTTGGAAAAATTTATTTATGAAACTGATGATTTAGGTTATAACATTGTTTTTTATGAAATAAATAAAGATATAACAATGAAAGTCCATGAATATGGTTTCAATTTTATGAAATTTGGCGAAAGTGCAAATGTAAATCTTGAAGAATTTAATCTTGATGGCAAGAAAAAGAAAAATCTAAGAAAAACTATAAATAAACTTGATAGAGATGGATATAGTTTTGAAATTTTACAAGGACCTTTTGATGGAAAAACTATAAAAAGACTTCAAGAAATTTCTAATTCTTGGCTTGGAGAAGGCAAAGAAAAGGGATTTTCTTTGGGATTTTTTGACAAAGATTATTTGAATAACGGAGATATTGCTGTAATAAAAAATCCTAATCAAAAAATAATTGCTTTTGCAAATTTATCGCCAATTTATGTAGAAAATTGGGCAACAGTTGACCTTATGCGTTATGAAGAAAATGTTGATGGCTTGATGGATTATTTGTTTATAAATATTTTCACGTATTTGAAAGAAAATAATATAAAATATTTTGACCTCGGCATGGCTCCACTTTCAAATGTAGGAGTTATGAGACATTCATTTTTGCAAGAAAGAATGGTATATACGATTTTCAAATTGGGCGATCATTTTTATTCTTTTGAAGGGCTCAAGGCTTACAAGGATAAGTATGCAAGTTTTTGGGAAGAAAAATATCTTTCCTATTCTAGGGGTTCATCTTTGATTTTTTCTGCAATGACCTTATTTTATGCTATAAATAAAAAGGCGAAATAATTTTGTGGCAAAATCAAGGACAATAGTATAATAAATTATGAATCTATACAGAAAATTAAATTCTAATAAAAACAATTTTAAAGGAGAAATAAATGGAAAATCCAATAGTTACATTTGAAATGAAAAATGGTGCAATCTTTAAAGCTGAATTATATCCAGAAATTGCTCCAAATACTGTAAATAATTTTATTTCATTAATAAAAAATAATTTTTATGATGGCTTAATCTTTCATAGAGTTATAAAAGATTTTATGATTCAAGGAGGAGATCCACAAGGAAGTGGAATGGGTGGCCCTGGATATGCTATAAAAGGAGAATTTTCTTCAAATGGTTTTGAAAATAATCTGCTCCATGATAAAGGAGTTTTATCAATGGCTAGATCATTTATGCCAGATTCTGCAGGAAGCCAATTTTTTATAATGCACAAAAAAAGTCCACATCTTGACGGAGATTATGCAGGATTTGGAAAAATAATTGAAGGCATAGAAGAAATTGATAAAATTGCAAATGTAAAAACAGATTACAACGATAGACCTCTTGAAGATGTAAAAATTAAAAAAGTTACAGTTGATACAAAGGGAATTGATTATCCTGAAGTTGAAAAAATGTAAATTTAAGGCAGATTAATTTCTGCCTTTTTTTATTTTTTAAATATGGTATAATTTTATTCGGATTTTTAAAATAAATTTTTAGGAGGTCTTATGACTTTTAATGACATTATGGCAGCCTTGGGGGTTGTAATTAATGGAATTCCCCAAGCACTTTTGGCACTTTCGGTAGGTTTTTCTGCATTTCCAACTTCGCTTGGTTTTGCTGTGGGAGTATTTGCTTGTATGCTTTTGCAATCTCCAATTCCAATTTCTATGCAAGCTGAAACAATTGCCCTTGCAGGATCTTATGGCGATAATATTAGGGAAAGATTGTCGGTTGTATTTTGGGCAGGAATCATTATGTCCATACTTGGAATTACTGGTAGCTTAAATTTTATTGTTGATTTGGCTGGAGTTTATGTATTAAATGGAATGATGGCAGGAGTTGGATTGATTCTTGCAAAAATTGCAATTGATGGACTAAAACTTGAAACAAAAATGGTAAGTTTAATTTCTATAATTTCAGCCCTTATAACATATTTTGTTTCTGGAAGAAATCTTGTTTACACTATTATAATTTCTGTTGTTATTTCTTCAATTTATGCAAATATCATGAAAATGGAAATAGGAAAAGAGATTAAAAAAGAAGAAAGAAAACTTTCTATTAAAAAACCTATTTTAAATAAAAAAGTTATCAGAGGTTCTTTATCTCTTGCTTGCCTTACAATTGGTGCAAATATTGCCTTTGGAAACATTACAGCATCTCTTGGAGATGGAAATTTAACTGCAAATATTGACCATTTGACAATTTATTCAGGTCTTGCTGATTCTGTTTCTTCACTTTTTGGTGGAGCACCAGTTGAGGCTATAATTTCTGCAACAGGAGCAAGCGATAATCCAATTAATTCTGGAATTTTGATGATGGCAATTCTTGGGGTAATAATGTTTATGGGATTTTTGCCAAAACTTGGAAAATATGTCCCAGGAGAATCAATCCACGGATTTTTATTTGTACTTGGCGCTCTTGTAACTGTTCCAACAAATGCAAATCTTGCTTTTGCAGGAGGAGGCGATACAATATTAGTTGCAGGTATAGCTATGGCAACAACTGCAGCAAGCGATCCTTTTATGGGACTTGTAGCAGGAGTAATTCTTAAATTTATAATTTTATAGGAGATTTTATGGATTATTATAAATTAAATGTGTGTGGAGTCGAAAGAAATTTGCCAATAATACAAATATCAGATAATTTAAAAATTGCATCATTTGTTTTATTGGGAGATACAGAGCTTGCAACAAAAGCAGGATATGAATTAAGTAAAAAAATTGATTGCGATATAATTCTTACAGCAGAAGCAAAAGGCATAGCCCTTGCACATGAAATTGCAAGAAATATTGGAGAAAAATCATTTGTAGTTGCAAGAAAATCACAAAAATCCTACATGGAAAATCCTGTAAGTGTAGAAGTAAATTCAATTACAACAAAAAATACCCAAAAATTATTTTTGGATTTTAAAGATGTAGAAAAAATAAAAGGAAAGAAAGTAGCCCTAGTTGATGATGTAATTTCCACAGGAGAATCTATAAAAGCTTTAGAAAATCTTGTGAAAAAAGCAGGAGGAGAAGTTGTTCAAAAACTTGCGATTCTTGCAGAAGGAGATGCAGCTAATAGGGATGATATAATATTTTTAGAAAAACTTCCAATTTTTGAAATTTAAATATTAGAAAAATAAAAACTTCCAAGAAAAATGGAAGTTTTTTTAATTGCAAATAAAAAGCACTTATTGTAAAAATAAATGCTCAATTAGAATTTTTGTTCCTAATAAAATTAAAATTACTCCACCAATAAGCTCTGAAATTTGTTTGCTTTTCATGCCCAATTTATTTCCTATTTTAAAGGCTATTGATGAGAGAATAAAGGTTGTGATTCCTATTATTGTGCTTGAAGAAAATATATTTACATTCAAAAATGCAAAGGAAACTACAACTGCCATTGCATCAATGCTTGTTGCGATTCCAAGTGAAAATAAAGATTTAAAACTTAAGCCGTGGCTTATTTCGCAACTTGCATCTTTTGATTCTCTTATCATTTGAAAGCCAATTATAAATAATAAAATAAATGCAACCCAATGGTCAATTGCTTTGATTGAATTTGCAAAACTTGATGCAAGAAAATAACCAATTATTGGCATAAGACCTTGGAAAATTCCAAAACAAAGTCCAATGCTTAGGGTATTTTTTATGTTATTTTCTTTTATTTGAAGACCTTGACAAATACTTGCTGCAAAAGCGTCCATACTAAGTCCGATAGCTAAAATTAAAATTGAAATAAGACTCATTACTACTCCTTTTTTTCGGAAAAAAATTTATCAACGAAGAAACTATACTTGATATTTTTATATAAGCAAATAGAAGGCCTTAGCCTTCTATTTCTATAATTTTTTGTATTATTGGTTGGTCTTTTATTTCATCAAATCTATTTGAATCTATATTTATGTCAGGATTTGTTTTTTCTATTTCGTTTATATATCCTGATTCAGTCACTCCGATTTCTTTTGAAAATCTCAATACATATCCAGAATTTGGCAAATCAATTTGTAAGGGGTCAGTTCCAATTCCATCTCCCTTACTTTGGCTTCCTACAATTGTTGCAAGTTTTGTTTCTTTGCAAAAAGATGCTAGCATTTCTGCTGATGAAAATACTGACGAATCTATAAGAAGATAGATGTGACCTTTAAATTTTATGGAATCTTCGCTTGGACTTATTTTTGCAGGATAATTTGTGTAATAATCAAATTTTGAAAGTATCTGTTTTGTATCATTTGAAAAATTACTTGCATTTAAAAATTCGCTTACACCTTCTTTGTATTTTTCTTGGCTTATTACTTTCTTATTTAAATCTCCTTTTTTTATAAAAGAATAATAACTTGTAGAATATGGCTTATCTATAATTTGTGGAAGAAGAAAATCTTGCCAATATCTAGAATCGCCACCAGTATTTCCTCTTATATCAATAACTAGAGCTTTTTTATTTTTTGCTTTTTTTAGATAGGTTTTCAATTTTTTTCGGTCATAATTTGAATAATCATAATTTACCATTGAATTAATTTTTAAATATCCTATCTTATCATTTATATCTTTAGCTTCAATATTGTCTGTACGAATTTCGTTTGAATTTTCTGTTGCCTTTCCTAAAATATTATTATTTTTATTTATTTTAGCTTTTGTTTCATACTGGTTGTATTTCAAATAATCATTTATTTTTTTATTATCTAAATTGTATCTTCTTCTTACATTTTCCTTTTCATAAACATGGCTTATATAATGACGCCAATCATTTTCTGGCATTTTGTAGTAGGTTATATACATTTCAACTGCCTGATTTTGGTCAATTATTTGGGTGTGGTCGTTATTTAGCTCATACAAAATTTTATTCATTCTCAAGCCAAAGTCCACATCATTTTTGGAATTTTCTATATATTTTTTGAAGCTTTCTTTTTTTCCTAACCAGTCAATATTATTAATTTTCTTATTTATGTCAAAATAAGGATAATAAGTTTCTAAAATATTGTAGGCAAATTCAAAATCTTCTATATATTTATCCTTTGTCAAATCTTTCATCTTTTTTTCTTCCAAGCTTGGAAGATTTATTTTTTCAGCATTTTTTGGACTTGTAAAATTCAAAAAAGCCAAAATAAGTAAGAGTGAAATTATAGCAAAGGGAAAAAGTCTTCTTTTTTTCATCTAATTTATCCTTTCCTAATTAATTATAACAAATAAAAATTTCTTTCACACTTTTCTTATGGAAATAAGGAAGGGAGGATTGTTTATTTGATTATAAAAATTATATTTTATGACTTGAAATGTTTTTTGATCTAGATTTTTTAAAAATTCTCCCACATATTTTTCCTCATTTTTGCCTTCTTCATGGCCTGGATAAAAAGTTATAAGAATAAGCCCATTTTCATTTAATAAATTTAAACAAGATTTTAGAGATTGTATCACAGACTTATGATTTGTTGTAATTGACTTATCTCCTTTTGGCAAAAATCCCAAATTATAAATAAAAAGGTCGATTTTTTCTTCTATATATTTTTCAATATTTTTGTGATCATCAAGAATAAATTTAAAATTATCCCTTTGACCTATAAGTTTTTCACATCTTTCTTGTGAAAGTTTTTGTATATCAAAAGCATACAAAATTTTGGGATTTTTCTTATCCAAAATGAATTTTGAATCATTTCCATTTCCAGCCGTCATATCGCAAGCTCTTATATTATTTTCCACCCTATTTTCTATCAAATAATGGGAAAGTTTTACCGGATTATTTATAATTTCATCAGTATATATCATGATTTCTTATATCCTTGCCGTCAATATCCTTAAAAAAATTAGGATCAGCTTCTTCTTTTTTTATATTCATGCCCATCCTATGCATCTCATTTAATTTAAAAATCATAAGATTTACATTCACATTATACATAGAGGCTAGTTGGTTGTAAGTGTAGCCTGCTTTTACATCATTTATCAGTTCTTTTTCATCCAAAAGAAGATGGGCTGCAAAAATATTTGCACACAATTCCATTTCACTATTTATATCAAAAAGTTCATACTCAATCAGATTTTCATTTTTTGCCATATCTTTGTGATAAAGGTCATGGCCCAATTCGTGAGCAAAAACCATATTTTGAATTCTTTTGTCAACAAAGGGATTGTAAAAAACAAAAGAATTTCTTTTGATAATTTTATACATACCCAAAAGTTTTGTATTTTCCTTAAAAGCAATTATATTTACGCCCCTTTGAATTAAAATTTCTTTTGGATTTCTGCTGTCATATTTTTTAATTAATTTTTTTACATCATCAAAAATTTCATCGTATAAAAAAGACATATTTCACCTAATCCTTGTGAGGATTATATTTTTTATTTTTATTTTTTGCAATATAGTAGGCCTCTTGGATAGAATCAAGGATTGCTTTTTTATCCTCCTCATTTATTTCCCCACCAGCCATAAGGCCGATTACCCCATCAACCATTTCCTTTGCATCTCTTGCTCCCTTGTAGCCATATTTTTCTCTGGCATCAAGAATAAAATTATCCTCATCAGTTACAAGATAATCGTGGCTAGTGTCCAAAACCTCTGCAAGCTTGTCATAAATTTTTCTATATCTCGGTTTAGATTCTCCCATTTCATATCTTGAAATAGTTTTTAAAGAAACACCAACAAGCTTTGCCAGCTCTTCTTGAGTTAAATTTTTATTTTCACGAAGCTTTCTTAACTTAGATTCAAAACTCATAATTTCTCCTTTTAATAGACACTCAAATCCTTGAGCATCTTAAATTCAATCAAGTCATTTAATGTCATAATTATACAATATCAGTCATTCAAATTCAAGGAGAGAAAATATGGGAATAATTGCTAAAATTGCATAGAAATTATTGAAGATAGAGGATAAGTGCAAAAGCAAATACAAAACTAGAAAAATGTAGATTGCAAAAAATTATTAATTTTCTTAAAAAAAATAAAAATATATCTTTAATTTTTAAAAATATTGTGGTATGATTATTTTACATTCATTTGGGGGTATTTATCATGGATTTTATTTTTAAAATTGAAAAATTTACAATTATGATTTTATCTATGAAAAAAATTGAAAGGCTAAGATCTTTCTGTGAATTTCTATGCCCAAATTTGTCTATGAATGGAGTAATGTTTTATCAGGGAAGCTAATTTTGTTAGCTTCCCTTTTCTTGTCTTTAAATTTAGACTAAAAGCTTATGGGAGGGATTAATGAGAGCTTTAATATCTGTTACTGAAAAAAAGGATGTAGAAAAACTTGCTAGAGGATTGAGTGAATTAGGTGTGGAAATTGTATCTACTGGCGGTACATATAAAAAAATTAAAGAAAGCGGAGTAGATGTAAAAGAAATTGAAGAGATAACAAATTTTCCTGAAATTTTGGACGGTAGAGTAAAAACTTTATCTCCTTATGTTCATGGTGGAATTCTTTACAAAAGAGATAACGAAAATCACAAAAAAACTGTGGAAGAAAATAATATCAAAGACATTGATATAGTTGTTGTAAATTTATATAAGTTTGAAGAGTCCTTAAAGAGTAATGATATTGACAATATTATTGAAAATATTGACATAGGCGGACCAACTTTGATTAGATCTGCTGCCAAAAATCACAAGGACTGTATAGTTTTGACTGACCCAAGTGATTATGATGAATTTTTGGAAAAATTAGAAAATAATCAAGTTGATTTGGAATATAGAAGATATTTGGCTATGAAAGCTTATTCTCTTACAGCTTATTATGACAGTGTAATTTCTAGATTTTTCAAAGATTTAACCAAAAAAGAAAGTGAATATAAAACTTATGGTCTTAGAAAAATTGAGGATTTAAGATATGGAGAAAATCCAAGCCAAAAAGCAAGTCTTTATGAAGATACTTATGCAAAAGGACTTTTAAAAGATATAGAAATTTTACACGGCAAGGCAATGAGCTTTAATAATTATAATGATTTAAATATTGCTTTGGAACTTGCAAAGGAATTGGGAGAAAATTCTTGTGTAGCTTTAAAACACCAATCTCCTTGTGGAGCTGCTATTGGAGAAAATGCTTTTGATGCTTACAAAAAAGCATACGAAGCTGATTCTTTATCAATTTTTGGTGGAATTGTTGCCTTAAATGGAGTAGTTGATGAAAAAACTGCAAGTATGATGAGTGAAATTTTCCTAGAAATTATTGCAGCAAATGACTTTACAAAAGAAGCTTTGGAAATTTTATCTAAAAAGAAAAATGTTCGTCTAATAAAAGTAGATTTATCAAAAGAGATGATTAAAGAAGATGTAAAATATTTGGAAGGAAAAGTTTTAGTTCAAGATACAGATTCAAAAGAAGATGATTTTGAAGTTGTAACTGAAGTTAAACCAGATAAAAAAGATATTGACGATTTAAAATTTGCAATGACAGTTGTAAAATATACAAAATCAAATGCAATTGTAATTGTCAAAGATGGAAAAACTTTGGGAGTTGGTTGTGGACAAACTTCAAGAATTTGGGCGTTAGAATCAATCAAAAATAATCATCCAGATGTAGACTTTACTGATTCAATTATGTCATCAGATGCCTTTTTCCCATTTGATGATTGCGTAGAATTTGCCCATAAAATTGGAGTAAAATCAATCATCCAACCAGGCGGATCAATCAAAGATAAGGATTCAATTGACAAATGCAACGAATACAAAATGTCCATGGTATTTACCAACAACAGACATTTCAGACATTAAGGATAAAATCATGAAAAATTTGGTTAAGAGAATTTATGTAAGAAAAAAAGATAGGTTCGATTACAAGTCCAAGGAAGTCAAAAAAGAAATAGAAAATCTTTTGAAAATAAAATTAGAAAAATTAAATATCTACAACAGATACGACCTTGAAATTAGCGATGAAAATTTGGATAAGGCAATTAATAATGTCTTATCCGAAAGAAATCTTGATTATGTTTATGCAAAAGATGAGGCAAAAAAACTTGAGAATTCTTTTGAATCTGCTCTTGCAGTTGAATATCTTCCAGGTCAATTTGACCAAAGGCGACAAGGAGTTATCGATACTTTAAATTTGATTTTGGATGAAAAAACAGATTGTAAAACTGCAACTGTCTATGAATTTTCAAAATTAAATGAAAATGACCTTAAAAAAATTGAAAATTATCTAGTAAATCCCGTTGATAGTCACAAAATTGATTTGAAAGAAATGCCAGAAAGTTTGGATACAAAAAGGGAAAAAAATCTAGAAAATGAAATCTATGATGGATTTATAGATTATTCAGATGAGGAAATTTCTAAATTTTTAAAAGCTCACGACCTTGCAATGGATAAAAATGATTTAAGAATGGTTAGGGATTATTTTAAAAAAGAAAATAGGAATCCAAATGAAACTGAAATAAAAATATTAGATACTTATTGGTCAGACCATTGTAGGCATACAACTTTTAATACAAATCTTGATATTGATATAAAGGCAAAAACTGTTCTTGATGAGGCTATTAAAAATTCATTTGAAAAATATTTAAAAATGAGAGATGAACTTGATATTAAAAAGCCAATAAATCTTATGAGTTTTGGAACAATTCTTTCAAAATATATGAGAAGTAAAAATGACTTTGATGATTTAGAAGTTTCAAGCGAAATAAATGCCTGCTCTGTTTATGTGAAAGTTAGGGTAGAAAAAAATGGCAAGGAAAGTCTTGAAGATTATCTTTTGATGTTTAAAAATGAAACCCACAACCATCCTACAGAAATCGAGCCTTTTGGTGGGGCATCAACTTGTCTTGGGGGAGCAATAAGAGATCCACTTTCAGGAAGAAGCTATGTCTACCAAGCTATGAGAATTACAGGTGCTGGAAATATTTTGGAAGATGTGGATAAGACAATGGAAGGAAAACTTCCTCAAAGAAAAATTTCAAAACTTGCCGCAAAAGGATATTCATCCTACGGAAACCAAATCGGTCTTGCAACAGGATTTGTAAAAGAAATTTTCCATGAAGGCTACAAGGCAAAAAGAATGGAATGTGGGGCAGTAATTGCCGCAGCACCAAAAGAAAATGTAAAAAGACTTACACCAAAAAAAGACGATATAGTTTTATTAATTGGAGGAAGAACTGGAAGAGATGGAATTGGTGGAGCAACAGGTTCATCAAAATCTCACAAATTAACTTCAATAATTACAGAATCTGCCCAAGTTCAAAAAGGAAACGCCCCAGAAGAAAGAAAACTTCAAAGATTATTTAGAAGAAGCGAAGTTGCAAAACTTATAAAAAAATGCAATGATTTTGGAGCTGGTGGAGTTTCAGTTGCCATTGGAGAATTGTACGATGGAATTGATATAGACCTTTCCAAAGTTAAATTAAAATATGATGGTCTAAAGCCATCAGAAATTGCAATTTCAGAATCTCAAGAAAGAATGGCAGTTTTAATTGATAAAAATGATAGGGAAGAATTTGAAAAATATTGTAGGGAAGAAAATGTAGAAACAGCTTTGGTTGGTGTGGTTACTGACACAAATAGGATGAGAATGTTCTATGAAGATAAAAAAATTGCAGATATTTCCTATGATTTTATAAATACAAATGGAGCAGAAAGAAATGCGAAAGTCGAATTTGTAAGCGAAGAAGTTCCAAATTGTTTGACGGAAAAGTCTTCTGATCCAAAATATTTTTACGAAAAAATAAAAGATTTAAATGTAATTAGCCAAAGAAATTTAATAGAAATTTTTGATTCAACTATTGGACAAAATACAGTTTTACAACCTCTTGGAGGGAAAAAACAAGTAAATCCATCCCAAGCTATGGTTGCAAAAATTCCAGTAAATGAAGGAAAATCTAGAACTGTTTCAATAATGTCCTACGGCTTTGATCCATATTTATCAGAAAAAAGCCAATATTTGGGAGGATATTACGCAGTAATTGAATCAATTGCAAAACTTGTTTCTGTTGGAAGTGACTTGGAGAAAATAAGATTATCTTTCCAAGAATTTTATGAAAAAATGGATAATGAAAAATCTTGGTCTAAACCATTGAAATCACTTTTGGGAGCCTTTGAAGTAACAAACTTTTTTAAAATGCCTCCAATTGGTGGAAAAGATTCAATGAGTGGAAGTTTTGAAGATTTGAATGTTCCTCCAACCTTAATTTCTTTTGCAACAACAACTGAAGATATTGAAAATATAAAATCAAATGACTTAAAAGGCAAAGGAAAAATTGGTCTTGTTAGGTCAAAATATAATTCCGATATGACTCTTGACCTTGATCATTACAAAAATTTATTGGAAAAAATAATAAAGGCAATGAGAGATGGAAAAATTATTTCTACAATTGCCCTTGATAATAAGGGGATTTTAGCAAATATTTACGAACAAGCCTTGGGAAATTCTAATTTCACTTTAAATTTTGACAATTTATATAATCCAATGTTTGGATCTTTTGTGGTTGAATATGTAGAAGATTTAGATTTTGTTGAAAAAATTGGAGAATTTTCTGATGATTTAATTGTAAATGGAGAAAAATTAAATAGTGAAAAATTAGAAAAAGCCTATTTGAATGAACTAGATCAAATTTTTGCACCAAAAGAAGAAATTTCTTATGAAAAAATCGACCAAAAAGAGATGAAAGTTTCTTTAAAATCAAAAAA
>NZ_KV808727.1:124800-156929 GCF_001812365.1 Anaerococcus sp. HMSC065G05 | reverse complement strand
AAAAAACCAGTTGATAAGGTCAAAGTTTCAATTCTTGCTGTAACAGGAACAAATTGTGAATGGGATACAAAAAAAGTCTTTGAAAAATATGGGGCAGAAGTTGAGATAAATTTATTTAGAAATTTAGATAAGAAAGCTATCGAAGAATCTATTGAAAATCTTTCAAAATCAATCAGAAATTCACAAATTTTTGCCATTCCTGGTGGTTTTTCTATGGCAGATGAGCCAGATGGTTCTGGTAAATTTTTGGCAAATATTATAAGAAATAAAAAAATAAAAGATGCAATTGAATATATGCTTGATGAAAATGATGGCCTAATAATTGGAATTTGTAATGGTTTCCAAACTTTGATAAAAACAGGACTTCTTCCTTACGGCAAAATCAAAGAAATCGAAGAAGATGATCCATCTTTAACTTACAACACAAATGATAGACACATTTCAACGATTGTTGATACAAAAGTTTTAAATAATCAGAGCCCATGGACAAGTGGTCTTGATTTGGATGTAACTTACAAAATTCCAATTTCTCACGGCGAGGGAAGATTTATTGTAAATGAAGAAAAATACAAAGATTTATTAGAAAACGGTCAAATTTTTTCTGTATATGAAATAAATCCAAATGGCTCTGATTATAATATTGAAGGAATTTTATCTAAAGACGGAAAAATTTTGGGAAGAATGGGCCATGTTGAAAGACTAGATTCAGATTTATACAAAAATATTTACGATAAAAAAGAGCGAAAAATATTCGAAAATGCAATTAATTATTTTAAAAAATAGGAGGCTTTATGCAAATAATAGGAGAAGGATTAACATTTGATGATTTATTATTGGTTCCAGGACCATCAGAAGTTTTACCAAATGAAGTTTCATTAAAGACAAATCTTACAAAAAAAATTAAATTAAATATTCCTTTGATGTCAGCGTCAATGGATACTGTAACTGAATCAAAAATGGCAATTGCCATGGCAAGACAAGGTGGAATTGGAATAATCCACAAAAATATGTCAATTGAAGACCAAGCCAAAGAAGTTGATAGGGTAAAAAGAAGTGAACACGGAGTAATAACCGATCCATTTTATTTAAAACCTGAAAATATTTTAAAAGAAGCTTTGGAAATTATGGCAAATTATAAAATAAGCGGTGTTCCAATTGTTGATGATACTATGACCTTAAAGGGAATTTTAACCAACAGAGATGTGAGATTTCAAAATGACGAAAATGTAAAAATTGATGACATTATGACTAAAGATGGTCTTATTGTTGGTCAAGTTGGAATTTCTATGGAAGATGCTGTTAAAAAAATGGAATCAGGAAAAGTTGAAAAGCTTCCAATAGTTGATGATGATTTTAAATTAAAAGGATTAATCACAATAAAAGATATAGAAAAATCAAGACAATATCCAGATTCTGCAAGAGATGAGCATGACAGATTATTGGTAGGAGCTGCAGTAGGAATTACTCGCGATATGATGGATAGAATTGACGCTTTGGTTAGCGCAAAAGTTGACGTTGTAACAGTCGACACAGCTCACGGTCATTCAAAAGGAGTTATTACTGCAATTAAAAAAATCAAAGAAAAATATCCTAATCTTCAATTAATAGCAGGAAATGTTGCAACAGGAGAGGCTACAAAAGATTTGATAAAAGCCGGAGTTGATGCTGTAAAAGTTGGTATAGGACCTGGTTCAATTTGTACAACAAGAGTTGTAACAGGAGTTGGAGTTCCACAAATTTCTGCAATAATTGATTGTGTAAAGGCTGCAAAAGATTCACAAATTCCAATTATAGCCGACGGTGGTATAAAATATTCTGGAGATATTACAAAAGCTCTTGCTTGTGGAGCAAGTGTAATAATGGCAGGATCATTATTTGCCGGAACAGAAGAATCTCCAGGAGAAACAATTGTCTTTGAAGGAAAACAATACAAAGAATACAGGGGAATGGGCTCACTTTCTGCAATGAAATCAGGATCAAGCGACAGATATTTCCAAAATGATACCAAAAAATTTGTTCCAGAAGGAGTTGAAGGAAGAGTTGCTTTAAAAGGATATGTTGGAGATGTAATTTATCAACTTCTTGGAGGACTTCGTTCAGGAATGGGATACGTTGGTGCAGGAAATTTAAAAGAATTAGAAAAAAAATCAAAATTTGTAAAAATCTCCCCAGCAACCCTTGTAGAAAACCACCCACACGATATTCAAATAACAAGAGAATCTCCAAACTATACAAAAAAATAATAATAAAAAAGATTGGATTTTGTCCAATCTTTTATTTTCTAAAAATTTAGGGTAAGAATATAAAAAGAAAAAAATTAAGGGGGATATATGTCAGATCTTACAAAAATAATTATTGATTATTATCAAGGAAAAAATTTATCAATAGAAGAAATTGCAGATGAATTGGATAAAGCGAAGATTGAAGTTATTGAAAATTTTTTGGACAACAAATTATATGTTAAAAAAAGAAATGGAAAAATTGAATTATTTGATATTGACAAGATATTAAGATCAATAAAAAATGCAGCAAGAGATGGAAATATTGACCTTAATACATCAGATATATCAATTTTAAAAAATGATTTAATGAAAATGGTAGAAAAAAACCACAAGAGAATTATTCCTACAGCAAAAATAAAAGAATATGTAGAAAATATTTTAGAAGAAGATGGTTACAAAAAAGTGCTAGAAAGCTATAAATCTTATATTAAAAGCAAATAAAATGAGCCTTTTATGGCTCATTTTAAATTTCTTATTTTAAATTATAATTTCTACAAGTTTCATAGCAAGTGGCATTATTATTACTGCTGTTATTCCAGCAATTGCAATTGATAGTCCGCTCATTGCTCCTTGAATTTCTCCCATAAGTCTTGCTTGACTTGTTCCAACTGCGTGGGATGATGTGCCTATGGCTACTCCTTGAGCAACTGGATCTTTTATTCTAAATATTTTCATTACAATAGGGGCAAAAACTGCTCCGCTTACTCCTCTAATTACAACGACAATTGCAGTAAGTCCAATTATTCCTTGGTATTCTCCGGAAAGTGAAATTGCTATTGCTGTTGTTATTGATTGTGGAATTAAACTTGCAACTAAATTTTTATCAATTTGGAATATTTTTGATAAAAAGATGGCAAGTACAAATGAAAATATTGTTCCAAATCCAACTCCAACAAGTATTGGCAAAATATTTTTCTTTAGTGTGTCAAGATTTGCATATAAATCTAAAACCATTGCAACTGTTGCAGGTCCTATAAAAAATGCTATAAAATCTCCACCTTTTTTGTAATATTCGTAGTCGATTCCTGTGATGGATAAAAATCCTATAATCAAAAGTATAGCAATAAGAAGAGGATTTGCTATAGGAGTTTTTAATTTTTTATTTATCCATTTTCCAATTTTGTAGGCAGCAAAGGATAAAACTATGCCAAAATATTGATTATCAAGCATCTTTCCTCCTTTGTAAAAATTGCACTACAAGTCCTGTAAGAGCCATTGAAATTATTGTTCCAATTATAACTAAAATAATTATTTGGAAAATTTTTCCTTTAATGACATCTACATTAGCAAGTATTCCTACTCCTGCTGGGACAAAAAGAAAAGCTAAATTTTTTAAAATACCATCAGAAGTTTCTTTTATGTCTTCACTTTTGAGTATGTTAAATTGTAGGGCTATAAAAAGATAAATCATTCCATAAACAGGTTCTGGTATTGGATAATTTATAATGCTTCTTGTAATAGCACCTAAAAATAAACAAACACAAAGAATTACAAATTCTTTTAGGTAATTTATAATCAAATCCTTTAAATTTACTCACCTAATAAGGCAATAACTTTATCTGGATTCAAAATCATATTTGGGTCAAAGGCTTTTTTAATTCCTCTCATTATTTCAATATTTACGTCACCTTCAAAACTCTTTAGATATTTTTTCTTTCCGTTTCCTATTCCGTGTTCTCCAGAAATTTTTCCTCCCAAATCATAAGCTTTTTTATAGATTACATCCATAAATTTATCAACTTCTTCTTTAAATTGATCAAGTTTATCTTCTTCATTTGATAGGGTGTAAATATGCAAGTTTCCATCTCCAGCATGGCCGAATGATTTAACATTAAACATATAAGATTCGCTTTCCTTATTAACAAAATTAATATATTCAGCAATTTTTGTTACAGGAACTACAACGTCGCACTCATCCAAAAGTTTATTTTGTGTTTCAATAGCTTCAAGGAAAGAACTTCTTGCAGCCCAAGCATCTCTAATTGAATTTGGAGTATCAGCAACTAAAACATCAATTGCACCATTATCAACCAAAACTTCAGCAGCTTGTTCAAGAGTATTGTCGATTAAATCTTCATCGTCGCCATCAAAAGTAATTAATAAATAAGCTCCAACATCAATTCCTTCCATATTTTTAGGGAAAGTTTCTTTGCCTATGTATTTTTCACTAGCTATAACTATATCTCTTTCCATAAACTCAATAGCTTGTGGATTTAAATTATTTTGGAATAATTTTGGAACAGTAGAAATACAATCATCCAAATCTTCAAAAGGGACAATTAAAGAAACAGTATGTTTTGGATTTGGAACGATTATTAAAGTAAGCTCAGTAATAATTCCAAGAGTCCCCTCACTTCCAACCATCAAATCTTTTAAAGAATAACCAGTAGATGATTTAGAAACAATAGATCCAAAAGTTGTAATTTCTCCACTAGGAAGAACAACTTCCATTTTTCTTACATAATCACGAGTTGTGCCATATTTAACAGCACGCATTCCGCCTGCATTTAATGAAACGTTTCCGCCAAGTGTAGCATTTTTTTCGCCTGGATCAGGTGGATATAAATATCCCTTATCAAGACAAGTTTGAGCCAAAGTACTTAATAAAACACCAGGTTCAACTCTAACAACTAAATTTTCTTCATCAAATTCTAAAATTTTGTTCATGGATTGCATATTAATCATTACGCCATTTTTAATAGCAACACCAGCGCCAGTCAAACCACTACCAGCACCTCTTGCTATAACAGGAATTTTATTTTCATTACAAATTTTCATTATTTTTGAAACATCTTCCTTGCAAGTAGCGTCAATCAAAACATCAGGGATTCCTTCGCCATAAATTGGCATTTCATCGTGGAAGAAATCTTCATTAATTTCTTCTCCTACATAAACTTTTCCATTTACTGATGATTTAATTTGTTCAATAATTTCGTCATTAATTTTGTTGTAATCCATTTTTCCCTCCTAAATGTAAATAGAAATTGTATAATTAACTAAGTAACTTAGTTAATTATGTATCAATTATAACATGAAAAAATCAAATGAAAAAGTTTTCCTTTAATTAAATATAAATATCAACAATAAATAAATTTATAATTTAAAATGAGAAATTATTTTAAAGTTCTTAAAAACTCAAAAAATTAAATTTTCTAAGAGCAAATGGGGAATTGACTAAAATAAAAATAGAAAGTGAAAAATTTTGATTTTTAAATTTGAAAATTTTTAAAATCAAATCATTTAAATATATTAGCTTTTTAATAATAAACAAAATAGATTCGGATTAAATGAAATTTTTTTATCTTAAATTTAAGCATAAAAAAATATTTTTCATTCTTAAAATTTAAAAACTGATTTATAAAATAAAATATATAGTTAAAATTCGTAAATATATTGATAAAGATTTGACAGATAGACTGATTGTGATATTATTATAATGTAGGTAAATGTTTTTTTGGGAAATCTTTTTACTATATTATAAAAGAAATAAAAAATAAAGAAATAAAAATAAAGAAATAAAATTTAGCAAAAATATTTAATTAAATTTTAAATTCCATATAATAATAGACTAAGTTTTGTTTTTGATTTTGAGTTTTAGAATTTTAATTATATAAAAAATGATAAAGAGAGGGAATTTTAATTTATATAATAAAAGGATAAAGCTAGAAAAAATTTTCCAAAAAAATTTAGGACTTAAAGCTAAAAGCTTGATAAATAATTGGCTAAAAAGCTTGACAAGTCTAGTTCCGATTGTTAATATAATAACATAAGTGATAAAAAGTGTTTCTTAATATTATTTTTAAAAATTTAAAAATAATAAATATGGAAAATTATTTAGGAGAAAATATGTATAAATTATCAGAAGATTATGAAGAAATGAGAGAGATGTTCCACGGCTTTGCAGAAAGTGAAGTTAAACCATTAGCTCAAAAAGTAGATGAAGAACATATGTTCCCAGAAGAAACAGTTGCAAAAATGCAAGAATTAGGTTTCTTTGGAATTCCATTTGATGAAGAATTTGGCGGTCAAGGTGCTGACACACTTACATACGTACTTGCAGTTGAAGAAATGTCAAAATACTGTGCATCAACTGGTGTAATTTTATCAGCTCACACATCATTATCAGCTGATTGTATCAATAAATTTGGTAATGATGAACAAAAGAAAAAATATTTAACACCACTTGCAAGTGGAGAAAAATTAGGTGCTTTTGGACTTACAGAACCAAATGCAGGAACTGATGCTTCAGGTCAACAAACAACAGCTAAACTTGATGGAGATGAATATGTACTTAATGGTACAAAAATCTTTATAACAAATGGTGGATATGCTGATATTTATGTAGTATTTGCCATGACAGATAAATCTAAAGGAAATCACGGAATTTCTGCATTCATAGTTGAAAAAGGAACTAAAGGATTTGACTTTGGTACACTTGAAAACAAAATGGGAATCAATGGTTCATCAACTATGGAATTAATTTTCCAAGATTGTAGAATACCAAAAGAAAATTTACTTGGAGAAGAAGGTAAAGGATTTAAGATTGCTATGGCAACTCTTGATGGTGGAAGAATTGGAATTGCAGCTCAAGCTCTTGGTATTGCAGAAGGCGCTTTAGAAAAAGCTGTTCAATATTCTAAAGAAAGAGAACAATTTGGACGTCCTTTAGCTAAATTCCAAAATACACAATTTAAATTAGCTGAAATGGCTATAGAAATTGAAGCTGCTAGAAATTTAGTTTATAAAGCAGCAAGCCTAAAAGATGCTGGAGAAAATTACTCAGTAGCAGCAGCTATGGCAAAATTAAAAGCTTCTAGAACAGCATCATTCGTTGCTGATAGAGCAGTTCAAATTCTTGGCGGATATGGATATATCAAAGAATATGACGTTGAAAGAATGATGAGAGATGCAAAAATTACAGAAATTTATGAAGGTACTTCAGAAGTAATGTTAATGGTTGTATCAGGAGCTCTTTTAAGATAATAATTAAGAAGATAAATTTAGGAGGAATAAATGAATATTTTTGTATGTGCAAAGCAAGTTCCAGATACTAATGAAATCAAAATAGATCCTGAAACTAATACTCTTATTAGAAAAGGAGTTCCTAGTATCTTAAATACTTATGATGCTTTTGCCCTTGAACAAGCTTTAAGAATAAAAGATAATGATCCAGAAAATGTAAAAATCACAGTTATTTCTATGGGACCACCTCAAGCAGAATCTATGCTTAGAGATACTCTAGCAGTAGGAGCTGACAAAGCTTACTTGGTTACTGATAGAAAATTTGGTGGTTCTGATACACTTGCAACAAGTTATATAATCTCAGAAGCTATAAAAGAAGTAGCTAAAAGAGAAGGAGATTATGATATGATTTTCTGTGGTCTTCAAGCTATAGATGGAGATACAGCACAAGTAGGACCAGAAATTGCTGAACACTTAGATTTGCCACAAGTAACTTATGCTTATACAGCAGAATTAAATGATGAGGGAATCAAAGTTCTTAAAGAAGTTGAAGGAGGAGCTTTAAATATTCAAGCAAAACTTCCAGCTCTTATAACATTTACAAAATATGGCGATGAAGAATTAAGATATCCAAAAATCAAAAATAAAATGAAAGCTAAAAAAGCTACAATCGAACAAATTACTTTTGAAGAACTAAAAGAAAATATTGACGAAACAGCAATAGGACTTAAAGGTTCACCAACAAGAGTTAAAAAATCTTATACACCTGAACATAAGAAATCTGGAGAAATCTACAACGATGAAGATGCTAGCGTTTCTGTAGATAAGTTAATAAATGCTCTTTCTGATGAGAAACTTATTTAGGAGGATATAGATGAGTGAAAATAAAAATCTTTGGGTAATTGTAGAAACAAAAGAAGATGGATCAGCTGTAAATGTTGGACTTGAACTAATGAATCCAGGAAGAAGAATGGCTGATGCTATTGATGAAAAACTTTACGCTATAATTATCGGATCAAATGTTGATAAAGCTAAAGAAGAAGTAAAAGAATACGGCGTAGATGGAATTATCACAGTTGATAATGAAATTTACAAAGAATATAATACAGAAGTTTATGCAGATGCAATAGACCAATTAGTTAAAAAATATAGTCCAAATATAATTTTGATAGGTGCAACAAATCAAGGAAGAGATTTGGGCCCAAGAGTTTCAGCAAGACTTCACACAGGACTTACAGCAGATTGTACAGAACTTGATATTGACGCTGAGAAAAAAGAAGTTAGATGGACAAGACCTGCATTTGGTGGAAACTTAATGGCAATGATTCTTTGCCCAGATCACAGACCACAAATGGGAACTGTAAGACCAGGAGTATTCTCAAAAGAAGCTATTGGTGCAAAAGAAAATATTGATATAGTTGATGAAGATATTAAATTTGAAGGCGAAGCTAGAACAAAAATCTTAGATTTCATCCCAAGAGATGAAGGAGATGAAGTTGATTTAGTTGGAGCTGAATTTATAGTTTCTGGTGGACGTGGACTTGGAGATCCTAAAAACTTTGCATTAATAAAAGATTTAGCTGATGCACTTGACGGAACTGTTGGATCAAGCCGTGCGGCTGTAGATGCTGGATGGATTTCACACTCTCACCAAGTAGGACAATCAGGAAAAACTGTAGGACCAAGAGTTTATATAGCTGTAGGAATTTCTGGAGCTATTCAACACTTGGCAGGTATAAATGCTGCTGATAAAGTTATAGCTATAAACAAAGATCCAGATGCTCCAATATTTGGAAGAGCTGATTATGGTATAGTAGGCGACTTATTTGAAGTAGTGCCAAAACTTACAGAAGCAATTAAGAATAAAAAAGCAAATTAATTTAAATAAAATTTTAAAATTTGGGTATATCATTATTAGTATCTCAAATTAATTTAAGGATGAGAGAAGTCTCATCCTTAAATTTTTATGAAGATAATTAAAAATTATTCCAATATATAAGTAAAAATATGCGTATTTAATGGGAGGATGACGTGGATTATAATAAATTATATAAGGAAAAACTAATAAGTGCTGAAGATGCAGCAAAATTAGTAAAAGATGGAGATTATGTTGACTACTCTTGGGGAATAATTTCTCCACACGATTTTGATGAAGCATTTGCAAAAGAAATTACTAAGCTCAATGACATCGTTGTCAGAGGAGGAGTAGAATTAGAAAAATTTAAATTATTTGATGCAGATCCAACAAATGAACATTTTGTTTATAACTCTTGGCATTCATTGGGAGCAATTAGAAAATTAGCTGGAGAAGGAAGAGCATTTTATGCTCCTATAAAATATTCAGAACTTCCAAAATATTATAGAACTTCAATAAAAAAACCAAATGTTTTTGTAACACAAGCGACACCTATGGATGAACACGGCAATTTTAATTTTGGAATTTCTGCATCTCATCTTTACGCTGCAATTGAAAATTCTGATATTGTAATAATAGAAGTAAATAAAAATGTACCAAGAGGACTTGGTGGATTTGAAAATTTTGTAAATATTAAAGATGTAGATTATATAATTGAAGGTTCAAATCCAGAAATGGTAGCTTTGGGCAAAGCAAATCCAAGTGATTTGGATAAGGAAGTTGCTAAATATGTAGTTGAAGAATTAGTTGATGGTGCATGTTTACAAATAGGAATTGGTGGACTTCCTACAGCAATTGGAAAAGAAATAGCAAATTCAGATTTAAAAGATTTGGGAGTTCACACAGAAATGTATGTAGATTCTTTTGTAGAATTATCAAAAGCTGGAAAAATTACAGGTAAAAAGAAAAATATTGATAGGGGAAGACAAGTTTATGCCTTTGCAGCAGGTAGCAAAGAATTGTACGATTTTATAGACAATAATGAAGAACTTTGCGCGGCGCCAGTAGATTATTGTAATGGTATTGAACAAATTTCTGCTTTAGATAATTTCATGTCAATAAACTCAGCCCTTGAAGTTGATTTGAATGGTATAGTTTCTGCAGAAAGCTCTGGAACAAAACATATTTCAGGTTCAGGTGGAGCTTTAGATTTTATGATAGGCGCTTATAATTCAAAAGGTGGAAAATCTTTTGTAACCCTACACTCATCAAGAGTAGATAAAAAAGGCGTAAGACATTCTAATATTGTTCCAAGATTGATTGAAGGAACACAACCAACTGGTTGTAGAGCAAATACTCATTATGTAGCAACAGAATATGGTATGGTTAATTTAAAGGGTCAATCTTTGTGGGAAAGAACAGAGAAATTGATTTCAATTGCTCATCCAGATTTTAGAGATGAATTAATTAAAGAAGCTGAGAGCATGAGAATTTGGAGAAAATCAAATAAATAGTTAAAAAAAAGTCAATATTTCTTGAAAAACTAGGAAAACAATGTTATAATATATGTATAAGTTATTAATTTAACAAACAAACGAAACTTTTTTAAAACACACAAAGGAGTAAATATGAAAATTGGTGTAATTGGATCAGGAATTATGGGTGGCGGAATTGTAGAAGTAGCTGCTAAATTCCACGAAGTAGTAGTAAGAGATATCAAAGATGAATTCTTAGAAAACGCTAAAGCAAGAATTGAAAAAGATTATGCTAAACAAGTTTCTAAGGGAAGAATGGAAGAAGAAGCTAAAGAAAAAGCAATCAAAAATATTTCCTACACAACAGATGTTAAAGATTTAGCTGATTGTGACATAGTTATTGAAGCTGCAACAGAAAATCCAAAACTTAAAAAAGAAATTTTCAAAGAATTAGATGAAGTAGTTAAAGAAGGAGCAATTCTTGCTTCAAATACATCTTCACTTTCAATAACAGATATTGCTGCTTCAACAAATAGACCAGAAAATGTAATAGGTATGCATTTCTTCAATCCAGTTCCAGTAATGAAACTTGTAGAAGTTATTAGAGGACTTCATACAAGCGATGAAACAAACAAAAAAGTATTTGAACTTGCTGAAGAATTTGGAAAACAACCAATAGAAGTAAAAGAAGGTCCAGGATTTGTTGTAAATAGACTTTTAATTCCAATGATTAACGAAGGAATCGGAGTTTTATATGATGGACTTGCAAGCGTTGAAGATATTGATAAGGGAATGCAACTTGGAGCAAACCATCCAATGGGACCTCTAGCATTAGCTGACCTTATAGGACTTGATACATGTCTTGCAATTATGGAAGTATTATTCAATGAATTTGGTGATAGCAAATATCGTCCAAATCCATTATTAAGACAAATGGTAAGAGCAGGAGATCTTGGTAGAAAAACTGGTAAAGGATTCTACGATTACTCTAAATAAATTTAAATTTACAAATGGACTTTGCGAAAGCAAGGTCTATTTTTTTATTTTAATTTTTCGATTTGAAATTTTTTATTTTATATTTTTATTTCACTCAAAATCTTTATGATATAATTGTAGAGAGGTAATTATGGAAAGAAAATGTTATGGAAAAATTAATCTTAGTTTAGATTCTTTGTATAAAAGAGATGATGGTTATCATGAAATTGATACAATTATGACTAGGATTTCTTTGTTTGATAAATTAAAAATTGAAAAAAATAATACTAATGAAATTAAAATTAAAACAAATAGCCAAATTTTATCAAAGGAAAATATTGAAAATAATTTGATTTACAAGGCTTGGGCTATATTAAAAGATAGAGTTAAATCATGTGGAGTAGATGTATTTTTGGAAAAAAATATTCCTATAGCTGCAGGGCTTGCTGGTGGTTCGACAAATTGTGCTGAAATGATTTTGGCTTTAAATGAGCTTTGGAATTTAAATTTGAGTGATGATGAGATTTTTAAAATTGGGAAAAGTTTAGGAGCTGATATTCCGTTTTTTTTCTTGAAAAAATCTGCGAGGGCTCAAGGTATTGGAGAAATTTTATCGCCTTTTGATATAAATTTAGATATGAAAATTCTTTTGGTAAATGATGGGACAAGTATTTCTTCAAATTTTGTATATAAAAGATTAAAAGATTATGGAAATATTGAAACTGAAAAAATAATTGAAGGATTAAAATCTTCTGATAAAAATATTGTAAAATATTTTTCTAATGTGATGGAAGATGTTGTATATGAAAATTTTCCTCATCTTTATAAAATAAAAAATAGACTAGAAAATCTAGGGGCAGCCAAGGCACTTCTTAGTGGGAGTGGTGCAAGTATTTTTGCTGTATTTTTTGATGAAGAAAAAATTAATTATGCATTAAATGAAATAAAAAATGATTATAAATTTGTTGAAAGGGTGAATTTAATAGATGACTAATATTGGTGTATTTGATTCAGGACTTGGAGGACTTACTGTTCTTAAAGAATTGTCTAAAAAGCACAAGGCAAATTATTTTTACCTTGGAGATAATAAAAATGTTCCTTATGGAGATAAGTCAAATGAAGAAATAATTGAGCTTTCAAAAAAAATAGTAGAATTTTTATTAAAAAAAGATATTGATTTTTTTGTGATAGCTTGTAATACAATTTCTACTGTTGCAATAGAATATCTTAGAAAAGAATTTGATAAAAAATTTATTTCAATTACAGATCAAGCGATAAAAAAATCCTTAGAATGTGAAGGGGATATTTTTGTTATGGCTACAAAGGCAACGTGCTTACAACATACTTATAAAATTAAAATTGAAAAAAATTCTAATAAAAAAGTTTTTGAAAAAGCTTGTCCATTACTTGTTTCCCTTATAGAAAAAGGAATAGTAAGTGGAGATGAGGTGGATAAGGCTTTAAAAGATTATTTGGAACTTGCAAATGAGAAAAAAATTGAAAATATAGTTTTAGGTTGTACCCACTATCCTATAGTAGAAGATGAAATTTTTAAAAATTTAAACTACAAAGCAAATATTATTGACCCGGCTAAGGTTTTGGCAAAAAATATAAAATTTGATGAGAATGAAAAAAAATATATAGAAATATATATGACAGATGTAAATGAAATTTCTCAAAAAATGACAAATAAAATAATGGGAGAAAAAATTAAAATCCAAAAAGCTAGTTTATAGTTAATTAATTTGCTAAAAAAATTCATAATAAAAACTTATATGGTTTTTTAAAAAAAGTAAAAAATTTTATAAAAATGTATTAAAAAAATCGCTAAAATTAAAAAAAATTAATTTTTAGCGATTTTTTTCTAATATTTTACAAAAAAAATCATTTATAGTATACATATTTTTTTATACTTGTGTTATAATGGAGTTAAGAAAATATTAAAAAGTTTTGTAAAGTCTTTTATTATAAATTGAAATATATTTATATGATTTTATAAACTATCCCACAGACGTAAATTTAGTTATATTGAAATAGATTTAAGGAAGAAAACTAAAAATGGCAAACAAAAGTATTAGAGATTTAAGACGTAAAAAGGTAAAAGAAAGAAAAATAAAAAGAAGAAATAATTTAATAAAAGTTGGAATTTGTGCTCTTTTGATAACAGGAGCTTTGAATATAGATTTTAAAAAAAGTAGTGATGATTTTCAAATTAGAAAACCAATAGAAAACAGGTATGCCCAAGCTAATAAAAAACAAGAAAATGAAGTGCTTAAAGAAGAATTAAAAAATGCAAAAACTCAAGTAGCCACTCCTATTGGTTTTGAAAATGTAGTAATAAGTGATGGGGAAAAAATTGATGATGATGGATATAGTGATACTATGAAATCCTATGTAAAATCTCTTAAAAGTCAATATTGCTACCAAGAACCAAGCGATTTTACAAAAACTGATGTAAGCATTAATAATAACCAATACATAGAATATTTTGGTACAGAAAATTCTTTCTCAAAAATTAAAATTAATGATGAATTTTATTATGTAAATAAATATGGTCTTGGAAAGCTTAAAGATAGCGAAAATATTAGTGTAGTGAATGGAGTTGTTTTTGTCAATGAATCAAATCCTTTGCCTAAAGATTTTAATCCTGGCGTTGATTCTACAAGCAAAAAAGCTTTTGATACTATGCTTATTGATATGCAAAGAGAAGGTTTGGATATAAAAATTGCATCTGATTTTAGGATGGGACAAAGTGAAGAAAAATTGGTAGATCAAAATAATCCTGATGCTGATGTTGCTTATACAAGTGACCACCAAACAGGAACAAGTTTTGATTTTTATACTGGACAAAGTAAATATTCAGACAAATTTAAAGATACAAATGAATATAAGTGGCTAAAGGAAAATTCTTATAAATATGGATTTATTCAAAGATACACCAAAGAAAAAGAAGAAATTACTGGCAAAAAAGAAAGATGCTGGGAATTTAGATATGTTGGTGTAGAAAATGCAAAATCTATGTATGAGAACGATCTTTCTTTGGAAGAATACTTGAAAATAAAATAATAAATTATAGCACAAGTGATAGCTTTATTTCTTGTGCTTATTTTTATTTTTAATTTTTTTAAATAATAAATAAGATAAAAGAAAAATAAAGAGTTTATAAAATTATCGTAAAATTTTTCTAAGATAATAGACTTATTTATGGATAAATTTATCCATTGAAAGAGAATTTTTTACAGATATAATAAAATTTATAAATTAAAAAAAGAGAGGTAATTATGGGACAAACTGCTTTTATGTTAATGCTTGTAACAATTCTTTCTAAAGTTTTTGGATTTTTGAGAGAATCTGTTATGGCTTATTTTTATGGAGCGGGGGATATAGTTGCAATTTATGCTGTTGCTAATACTCTTCCTGTAGTAATAGCAAATTTTGTTGCATCTGGTATTATCTATGGATTTATTCCAATTTATACCAAGGCAAAAAATGAAGAAGGCGAAGAGGTTGCTGAAGAATTCACATCAAATATTTTTAATATCTTGATGGTATTTGGTCTTTTAGCAGTTATTTTTGGTTTTATTTTTGCTGGAGCATTTTGTAAATTATTTTCACCAGATTTAAAAGGCGAACTTTTACATACTGCCATAGTTTTTACAAGAATTATAATGTTTGCAATATTTGCATATTTATATTCAGCTGTTTTTAGGGGATATTTAAATTTAAAAGGCAATTTTTTTATTCCAGCTGTAACTGGCTTGATTATGAATATAATTATAATTGCCTTTACAATTATAAGTGGACTTGCCAAAAATCCTTACCTACTTGCTATAGGTTGTTTGTTGGGAAATGTTTTGCAATATATAATGTTTCCTAAGGCAAATAGGGAGCATGGATATAAATACAAGAAAAAAATAGATATTCACAATAAATATATTAAATCTTTAATTATGATTGCAATTCCTGTTATAGTTTCATCAGCTGCAGGAGAGATAGCTCTTACAGTAGATAATTCTATGGCATCATACTTTTTTGGAAATGCATCAATATCATTTTTGAGATATTCAAAAACACTTTTGGCACTGATTACAGGAGTAATAACAGTTTCAGTTACAACTTCAATATTTCCTACCATTTCACATTTGGGACAAAAAGGCGATATAGAAAATATGAAAATTCAAATAAATTCAGCTATAGTTTTGACTATGCTTTTGGTAATACCTGCAACAATTGGAATGATGTCTTTGGCAGAGCCAATAATAAAATTGGTTTATCAAAGGGGAGCTTTTGATAATAAATCTGTAGTAGTTACAGCATCAATGCTAATTGCCTATGCACCATTTGTTATTTTTCAATCATTTTCTGATGTAATTGACAAGGGATTTTATGCAGTTGGGGATTCGAAATCTCCTGTAATAATTGTAGTTATCCAACAAATAATAAATGTAATTTTGAATTTTATTTTTATACAATTTTTTGACATTCAAGGTCTTGCCCTAGCAACTGCAATTTCTGCTGCGGCTGGTGCAATTATGATGTTAATAAAATTTAGGAAAAATTTTGGAAGAATTAATTTTAAAAGTTCTTTAAAATCTTTGATAAAAATTACAGTCTTATCAATTTTAATGGGATTGATTGCAAGTGTTATTTATGGAAATTTGAGTGGGAAATTGTCATATCTTTTGGCTATGTTTATTGCCATAATAATAGCAGCAATATTTTATGCGCTTACAATTTTATTTGCAAGAATTCCTGAAGTTATGAAAATGGTAAATCGTCTTTACCATAAATTTTCTAAGAAAAAATAAAAAATAATTTAAAAGGCTGGTAAAAATTATAAATTATTATAGTTTATAATTTTTTGCCAGCCAATTTTAATTTGCTATTAAATTTTTCATATAAATTGAAACTATTTTTGAGAAATTGTCTAAATTTTTTATCCTACAAAAATCTGTTCCATATATTAATTTTGCATTTTCTATATCTTCATCTTCTCCAGTAAAAACTCCCAAAACTTGAATTCCATCACTTTTTAATGCTCTTATTTCTTTTGCAGTATCATCAACTGCCTTTTTGTCTATATATTGGTCCTTTATTTTTGCATTTACTGTGTTTATATTGTGTTTTTCATCATTTGGGCGACCGTCTGATAAAATTATTAAAATTTTTCTTACGCTTTCATTTTTATCTTCATTGATTAATTTGTGGATTGTTTTAAAGGCAAGACCATCTCTGTTTGCACCTGAAGCAAAAAAATTATAAATATTTTCATTATTGCCCTTATCTTTAAAATCTCTGTACATATTAAAAACTGTATAATCTCTTAAAGTTGAAAATGAAGAAACTCTTATTGGAATATTTACCTTGTCCATGGCATTTGCAATTATAAAAGCTTGGTTTGCTACGAGATTTTGCCTTTTGATTTGGCTTGCCGATCCGTCAATTAATAAATCCATTTGAAATTTTGGTTTTGGGTCTTTGTTATTTGAAAAAAATACTTTTGATTCATTTAAAACTGGTGCTTTCCAAACATTTATAGAATCAAGAAGTCCATAATTTTTTCTGTAAAGCTCATCTTCTTCGTGATTTGCTAAAGAATTTTCTATAGTTCTTGTAAGCTCATTTACAGCCCTGTTGTTTATTGAAAGATTGTTTTCAATGTATTCTTTTGTTTTTTCCCTTTGTTTTTTTCTAACTTTTTGGTTGAATTTTGCATTTGGAGAATCGGTGTATTCTCCCTTGGTAAAATATAATTTTTTTGATTTATGAATGCCCTTGGCAAGTTCTTTTTCCAAAAGCTCTTGTCTTTTTTTGCTCATAGAAAGTTTTCCATAAAAATCTTCTATAAAGGAATCTTCTCTTTTGTCTTTTTCCTTATCTGATTTTTCAAAGATAAATATATCCTTGTTCATATCTTCTTTTTTTTCTTCAAAATAAATATAACCATTAAATTCTGCTGATTGGATTTGAAATTGGTCTTCTATATTTTTTTCAATATCTGATTCATCTAAATCATCGTGGTCAAAATTTTTGGGCTTTTCTTCCTTTACCATTTGATCAAAAAGTTCATTGTATTGGTCAAATCTTTCAAAAAGAAAATATTTTTTGAAAAGCCCGTTTAGCTTTTCAATTATTTCGCTAGATTTATAGGTATCAATTGAAAAAAGTTCAGCATAAAAATCTCTTACAAGTTTAGCCTCTGTTATTGGTTTATTAAAAACTTTTCCATAATAAGCTTTTTCGATTTGTTCATAAACATTGTCGGTTTCTTTTTTGTATTGGTATTTGTCGAGAATTTTTTTGGCGTAAGATTTTCTTAAATCTTTTATTACAAGATTAGTTTTTTCTAATTTTCTGTAGGCTAAATCTTCCAACAAAAGAAGGGTGATTGTCTTAAATTCTTCAAAAAAAGGGTTGTCTTTTTTTAAATAAGAAAAAAATGAAGAAAATAAATCAAGCCTAAAATTTTTAAACTTGTATCCTTCAATTATATTTTTGTAATTTTTATCCATAGTATAGTAGGATTTGGGAAATATTTTATAATCATCAGCAAAATCCCAAATCACATTCATGGCCCTTAACTTTTCAAAAGTATCAGTCATCAAATACACTCTCTTTGATTTCTTTTGGAAGTTTTGAATCAACGCTATCTCTTACAAGCTCTCTTTCAAATTCATCAAAAGATTTATTAATAAGTCCCATTTCAATTGCATCGTATGGGTTAAGTCCAATCTCCATTGTTTCTATTGCAGAAATTAACCCTCTAAGGTCGACTGATTTTGTAGAAATTTCTGAATTTTCACTTTTTTCTTGGAGGGATTCAAAAATATCTATAAAAGTATTCATATATTTGTCTTTTAATTTTGGAAATTTATCTTTTAGTAAATGTTTTAAATTTTCCCTTGTAATATTTGGCATATTTATAACCATAAATCTTGATGCAAGTGCTTCATTTACTTCTCTTGTTCCAACATAACCATAATTCATAGTTGCAATAAATCTTGTCTTATCGTCAAGTTTTATTTTGTCATAACCTGGAATATCAATTACACGTCTGTGATCTAAAGTTGCGTGAAGAACAGAGATAGCTTCATTTTTTGCCATATTTATTTCATCCAAAACTCCAAAGCCGCCTTTTTTTGCACATTCATAAACAGGGCCTTTTCTAAAAACAACTTTTCCATCTTTAAAAGTATCAGCTCCAACCAAGGAATTGTAATCAGTATTTACGTGAAAAGAAATATCCCATGATGGACGATTAAAAATATAGGAAAGATTTTGTGCCAAAACATTTTTTCCTGTAGCTTTTGGACCAGAAAGTAAAATATTTTTTCCAGAAAGAATAGCAGTGATTGCTTTTTTCAAAACATCTTCTCCATAATATTTAAATTCTGGTTTAACAATTCTATCCTTGTCTTCATCATCTATATCTTCATTTCTAAATTCTATTATTTTATCTATTAAATTTTGATCTAAATTTATTTCATTTAAATAATCTATCATAATTCACCTCATTTGCTATTATACAACAAAAATATTCTTAGGCTATTGATAAAGTCCATTTTAAATTTGAAAATATTTCAAATAAATTTTTTGTTTAAAACAGTATAGAGATTTTAAATGGAAATTTTCAAAAAAATAAAAGCGTAGAAAATCATCTAAGACTTCTACGCTTTTGGATATACATTATTAAATTATTACTTAGCAAAAGAATTTATTATTTCTCTTTCAATTAGATTTCTATAAGCTTTTGAACCTTCAACTTCTGGATGAACCATATCTTTTGCAAATAAATTTGCTTTTTCCTTTGCAAATTTATACCAATCAACCATGTAGGCATTTTTGTTTTCATCGCAGAATTTTTTGATTTTAGAATTAATAGTCATCTCCCAAGATTGGCTATTTACAGTATTTACAAAATAAACTTTTCTTCCTTCAGAAATATTTAAAATATCTACCATATTTTGCTCGCTTAAAGTTCCGTTAGAACCAAGGCTTACAAGAACAATATTGCCAAGGCCGTTTTTATTTTTTATATTTTGCAATACTTTTGGACCATCGGTCATTTGCCTGCCAACTTCTCCATCAAGGTAAAGATTTGGATTAAATTCTCTCAAAAATGGATCAATATTAATCAAAACAGAATCGCCAACAGCAGTAATAGAAGTATTTTTTAAAAATTCTTTTTCCTTATCAGTAAAGTTGAAATCATCATAAGCTTTCTTTTCAAAAGAAGGCTCTTTGTTTTCTTCTTTATTTTTATTTTCATCTTCTTTTACATTTTCATTATTTTCAACATTTTTGTTTTCTTCTACATTTTTTTCTGAGCTTTCACTTGAGATTTGGTTTTTAGATTTTTCTAAATTTTCCTTTTTCTTTTGCTCTTTTACATATTTTTCATTGTTTTTCTTGATCTTATCTTGATTTTCACTAATTCTTTTTTCAAGCTCTTTCATATCTTTTTCCTTAGGATTTGGTATAAAAAATGCCAAAGCATTTAATCCCAAAATAAGAGCAGATGTGATAATAAAATATTTTTTAAAATCAAATTTTCTACTGAAAATAACGTAAGTTAGTTCAGATAAAATCAAAACAATAATTATTTCCAAAATATAAGCTATAATCCTACTTTTGCTTGTGTGGGCAAAAGCGTAAGAAAGAAAAGTGCTTATTATATATTGCCACAAATAAATGTAATAAGATCTAAGACCTATATAATAAAGAAAAGTTTTGAAAATTCCCATTTCTTTTTTCTTTATTACAAATTTATTGTCCTTTTCATAAGAGTATAAAACTCCAATTAATAATGCTTGGATAAGAGTATAGATTGGCATTATTATTCTGTAAGTATATAAGTTTTCACCCCTTACAAAAAAGTAAGCAAGCAAAGTTAAAAGCAAAAGAGCGTACAAAATATATTTTTCAGAAAAATTTTTCTCCTTAGCAAATTCAAAAATTTTTGAAAAATAATCTATCAAAAGATAAGCAAGAGCTCCAATAAAAATAGCATTTATTCTAGCGTCAGGTCCATAATAAATTCTTGAAATATTATTTTTATCAAAAGAAAAAATAATCATCAACAAAATACTTATTGCTGAAATAAGAGTAAAAAGATAAATTTTTATATTCTTACCAGAAAATTTATCCTTATATTTGTTTATAAAATAATTTACCAAATAGAAAATAAGGATAAATTGAACTTGCATGGATATATACCAAAAATGTGTAAACATATCAAAATATCCATTTTTTGTAAAATATGAACCACCCTTAAAAATTTGATATAAATTTTGAATAGAAAGTGCTGTAGGTATAGATGATTTTATAGAATCATGAAAGATTATTCTTGAAAAAATCAAGGCAAAAAACAAAGATAGGCTTATAACAAAATATAAACTTGGCAATAGCTTTTTGAATCTTTTTTTAATAATCGATTTAAATTCATTAAAATCATAATCTTCTATAGTATTTAATTTTTTCATCATTAAAAATCCACTCATTACAAAAAAGCCAATTACTGCCATAAAACCACCAGGAAGAAATTGCACTGATGAATGAAATATGGAAATAGCAATAATAAAAATAGCTCTTAAAAAAGTGAATGAATCAATTTGTTTTTGTTTTCTCATGTGTCCCCCAATGAATTTTATTATAGGCGAAAAAATAAAAAATATCAAGAAAAGTGCGAAATTGTAACCTTTGTAAACTGTCGGAAAATAAATATTTTAAAATAAAATCACATAAATAAACCATAAAGCATTATTTAACATTAAATAAATAATAAATATACCTTTGCATAAAATTATAAATAAATATTCATTTTAAAAATCAAAAAATAATAACAAGATAAGCGTTGAAAAAAAGACAATAAAATAATCAAGCAAAAAACATTTGACAAGAGGCAAATCCTGTGCCATAATTATTATTATAAATTTTAATCTTTATTTATACTTAATTATTAAAAAAATATGTGGAGGAAAAAATGAAAAAAACAAAAAAATTAATGACCTTAGCTTTTGCATCAATATTTGCATTTGCAGGATGTCAAGCAAAAAATGGAGAAAATAAAAAATCTGAGAATTCTGACACAATTAAAATTGGAGCAATAATACCACAAACTGGTCCAGTTTCAAATTATGGAAATTCATCAGAAAAAGGAGCTTTGTTAGCTGTTGATGAGATAAATAAAAATGGTGGAATTAATGGCAAAAAAATTGAATGGATTTCTTATGATGATAAGGGAGAAATAACAGATTCAACAACTGCATACAATAAATTAAAAGGAGAAAAAGTAACAGCAATTGTAGGGCCTATTACATCAAAACCTGCTCTAGCAGTTTCTGAAATTGCAAAAAAAGATGGAATTGCTATGATAACTCCAACAGGAACTCAAGGAAATATTACAGAAGGAAAGGATAATGTATTTAGAACTTGCTTTACTGATCCTTATCAAGGAAAATTATTGGCAAAATTTGCAGCAGAAAATCAAAAAGCAAAAAAAGTAGCTATCCTTAGAAATACTTCTTCAGATTATTCAAATGGAATTGCTAATGAATTTAAAAAAGAAGTAGAAAAATTAAAACTTGATTTGGTTGCTGATGAATCTTATGGAGATAATGACAATGATTTTAAGGCACAACTTACAAAAATTGCAAAAGCAAAACCAGATGTATTATTAGTTCCAGATTATTACGAAAAAGTTGCTCTTATAGCTCCACAAGCAAGAGATGCTGGAATTGATGCAAAATTTATTGGTTCTGATGGTTGGGATGGAGTTTTGAATGTAATGGATAAATCTCAATTAGTATTGGTAGAAGGCTCATGTTTTTCAAATCACTTTGCTTTAGATAGTGATGACCAAAGAGTAAAAGATTTTGTAAAAAAATATAAAGAAGAAAATAAAGAAGATCCTTCAGCTTTTTCTGCTTTGTCATACGATACAATTTATTTATTAAAACAAGCTATTGAACAAGCGAAAAGCGAAGAAAGTGATAAGATTATAGAAAAAATTAAAGCTATAGAATTTGATGGAATAACCGGCAAATTTAAATTTAATGAAAATCATAATCCAATCAAATCAGCATCAATGATGGAAATAAAAGATGGAACATATAAATTTAATTCAACAGTAACAGCTGATGAAAATTAATAAAAAGGGGGATTGCGAATTAGCAAAACCCCTTAAATTTTAAGGAGATTTTATGGATTTTTTAATTCAACTTTTTAATGGTCTACAATTAGGATCAATATACGCTTTAATAGCCTTGGGTTATACAATGGTTTATGGCGTAGCAAAATTAATAAATTTTGCCCATGGAGATATTATAATGGTAGGCGCTTATACAATATTTTTTGTTGTTCAAACAAGTCTTTTCAGAAGTGGTTTACCATTATATTTAGCAATAATACCAGCAATTATTGCCTGCACACTTTTGGGAGTTGTAATAGAAAGAATTGCTTACAAACCTTTGAGGAATTCTTCATCAATTTCAATTTTAATTACTGCTATAGGAGTATCTTTATTTTTGGAAAATTTATTTGTAAAAGTTTTTACCGCAAACGCAAGACCTGTTCCAAGTTTATTTAATCAAGCTAGCTTAAATATTTTTGGAATAAGATTATCTTTTCAAACAATTTTTACAATAGTTTTAACAATTATTCTTACAATAATTTTGCAAATTTTTATTTCTAAAACAAAATATGGCAAGATGATGCTTGCGGTTAGTGAAGATTATAAGGCATCAAGTCTTGTTGGAATAAATGTAGATAATACTATGACTATGACTTTTGCAATTGGCTCTGCACTTGCTGGAGTTGCATCTTTATTGTATGTTTCATCATATCCTCAAATAACCCCTTTTATAGGTTCGATGCTAGGAATAAAAGCTTTTACAGCTGCAGTTGTTGGAGGAATTGGTTCAATACCAGGAGCTGTAATTGGTGGATTTATTTTGGGAATGATAGAAGTTATGACTAGAGCATATCTTTCAAGCTCATACGCAGATGCAATAGTATTTTTGGTATTAATTTTAGTTTTGATAGTAAAACCAACTGGAATTTTAGGAAATATGGAAAAGGAGAAAGTATAAAATGGATAAAAATAAAAAAACATCATATCTAGTTAGCTTTGTCCTTGTATTAGTTTCATTTGCAATTATTCAAATTTTAATTTTAAGTGGAATAATTGATTCTTATTGGCAATCAATTCTATTTTTGTTATGTATAAATATAATACTTTCAATTTCACTAAATATAACCGTAGGAAATTTGGGACAAATAACTTTGGGACATGCAGGTTTTATGTCAATAGGTGCATATAGTGCAGGAATTTTTTTGAAAACTGGAATAATAGAAGGAATACCAGGATTTTTTATAGCCTTATTAATTGGAGGGCTGTTTGCATTTTTATTTTCTCTTGCAATCGGAATACCAGTATTGAGGCTAAACGGAGATTATCTTGCTATAGTAACCTTGGCTTTTGGAGAAATAATTAGGGTTGTTGTAGAAAATTTATCTATTACTGGTGGAGCTCAAGGAATGGCAGGAATACCTACAGTTGATTCTTTTGCTTTAGTATTTTTTGTTACAGTTTTGTGCGTTGTATTTATGTATTCAATTATGACATCAAGATTTGGTAGATCAGTTTTGGCAATAAAAGATAATGAACTTGCCGCTGAAAGCTGTGGAATAAATACAACAAAATCTAAAATATTTGCCTTTACTTTATCAGCACTTTTTGCGGGAGTCGCTGGAGCAATATATGCTCAAACAACTGGAGTAATAGCAGCCGATGTATTTAATTATAATAAAAGTTTTGATATTTTAGTAATGGTTGTTTTAGGAGGAATGGGTTCATTTACAGGCTCAGTAATTTCAACTATAACATTAACCATAGTTCCAGAAATGTTAAGAGCATTCGCAGAATATAGGATGATAATTTATTCTGTAATATTAGTAATTGTTATGATATTTAGACCACAAGGCTTAATGGGAAGAGAAGAATTTTCTATTTCAAGACAAATTGCAAAATTTAAAAGAAAAATCAACAAAGAAGGAGTAAAAAATGGATAAAAGAAGATCGGTATTAAAATGTGATAATATTTCCATCTCCTTTGGAGGATTGAAGGCAGTAAATGGATTTAATCTTGATGTAAAAGAAAAAGATTTAATTGGTTTGATTGGACCAAATGGAGCAGGAAAAACTACAGTTTTTAATATGCTAAGTGGAGTTTATGAGCCAACAGAAGGGGCGATTTATTTAGATGGAGAAAATATAACAGGCTTACCTGTTCACAAACTAAGCCAAAAAGGAATAGCAAGAACTTTTCAAAATATAAGATTATTTGATTACTTATCAGTTGTAGATAATGTAAAAGTATCTATGAACAGAGATATGAGATATAAAATTGTTGACGGGATGCTCAGGCTTAAAAATTATTGGAAGGAAGAAAGAGAAGCAACAAAAAAAGCCTTGGATATTTTAAAAATTTTGGGACTTGCAGCCTATGCAAATGATAGCGCAGGAAATTTATCCTATGGAGCCCAAAGAAAATTAGAAATAGCAAGAGCTCTTGCGACAAATCCAAAATTATTATTATTAGACGAGCCAGCTGCAGGTATGAATGCAATTGAAACAGAGTCATTGATGGATACAATTAGAATGATAAGAGATAATTTTAATTTATCAATTGTTTTGATAGAACATGACATGAAATTGGTCTTGGGAATTTGCGAAAAACTTTACGTATTAAATCACGGAATAGTAATAGCAAAAGGAAAACCAGAAGAAGTTGTTAAAAAAGATGACGTAGTAAGCGCCTATTTGGGAAGTGGATATGGAGAATAAAATGCTTAATGTAGAAAATTTAAATGTATATTATGGAAATATCCACGCTATAAAGGATGTTTCCTTAAAAGTAAATAAAAAAGAAGTAGTTTCATTAATTGGAGCAAATGGAGCAGGAAAAACTACAACCCTTCAAGCAATATCTTCTTTGCTTGAAAAAAGAAGCGGAAAAATCACTTTTGAAAACGAAGATATAACAAACAAAAAAGCATACAAAATAACAAGGCTTGGAATTGCACAAGTTCCAGAAGGAAGGAGAGTTTTTTCAAATCTTTCAGTTGTAGATAATATAAATTTAGGTTCAGTTGCAACAAATTTAAAAGACAAAGAAAGAGAAGAAAAAATTGAGAGAATATATGAGCTTTTTCCAGTTTTAAAAGATAGGAGAAATCAAAAAGCAGGAACTTTGTCAGGAGGAGAACAACAAATGCTTGCTATGGCAAGAGCTATAATGACAAATCCAAAATTGCTTTTATTAGACGAACCATCAATGGGACTTTCGCCTCTTTATGTAGAAAAAATATTCGAAACGATAAAAGTTTTAAAAGAAGAAGGCTCAACGATTTTGCTTGTAGAACAAAATGCAAATCTTGCCCTAGATATATCAGACAGGGCTTATGTAATAGAAACAGGAAAAATTGTAAAAGAAGATAAGGCAGAAAACCTTAAAAATGATCCTGCTGTTAGAAGTGCATATTTAGGAATTTAAAAAACTAGGAATTAGTTTTAAGCTAATTCCTAGTTTTTTTAAAAAAATTTTTATAAGCTAAATTTATAATTTTTGCAAGTTTTTTTGGATTATCAATTTTCATTATTTAATTTTCTTTTTTGATTTTTTAAAAATTTAATTGTAGCAATTGTAGCTTTCCAAAATAAAATTCCAATTATAAAAAATATCAAGGCTAAAATAAGACCTGCAATTAAAGCGAGAATCCCTTTTAATTCAAAGCCAAAAAAGATAAATTTTAATTCATCGATTGGTTTAATGTGAATTATTCCTTTAAATAGTCCCATTACACCTGCAAATGTGCTAATTCCACTAGAAAAGAAAAAAGATATGGAAAGTATTGCAAGAGTTGGTATAAGACAAATCCACGCTAATGAAGCGTAAGAATAAAATCCTATAGCCATAATTAAATTTTTAAAGGAAAAATCTCTACTTTTTACAATACTATCGCCCATATAAGAAAATGCTAAGTCTTTTGGACTTTCCATTTGAGAAATTATATACTCAGAACTTTGCCCATCATTAAGCCTTTCATAAAATGAATTTTTAAGTTCACTTAAAATATCAGTTTTTTCAGAAATAGACATATATTTTAAATTTCTGTCTACTTTTGATAAATATTTTTCTAAATTATTATCAATTTTACTATTTTTCATTTTTCTTCCTCACTAAGATCTGAAATATTTTTTACAAGAATCATCCAATCTCTTTTCAAAGCATTTAAATAAAAATTTCCAAGCTCTGTAATTTTATAATATTTTCTTGGAGGAGTGCCTTCTTCTATATTTTTCCAATAAGCTTCTAAATAATTATTTTTTAGAAGTCTTCTAAGTAGTGGGTAAACAGTGCTCTCCTTTGTTTGTAACATTGGATATTTTTCAAGAGTTTGAATTAAATCATAGCCATATCTATCCTTTTTTTTAATTAAAATTAAGATAGCATATTCTAAAGTTCCACGTTTAATTTGAGAAATCCAATCTTCATTCATAACAATCCTTTCAAATTATAAGTTAATCCATCTTATTACTACATACATTGTACAACATAGTATATTAATGTCAATAGGTATATGGGATTTTAAAATTTTATTTTCCTTGTTTTTATAACAAATATTTTGTAAACTAATATTTAACAGAAAGGATGAGAAATGAGATTAAGATTTAAAGAAAATGCTATTCCAGAAATGAAAGAAAATCCTTTGATTTATTTTGATGGAAAAGAAAACAAGGGGAAATGGAAAGAAATTTTTGGAAATGATAATGAAATATATTTGGAAATTGGCTCTGGCAGGGGAGATTTTTTAATTGAAATTGCTAAGGATAATCCTGCTATAAATTTTATAGGACTTGAAGTAAATACAAATGCCTTTGTTGTTGCAAGCAGAAAAATAAAAGAAAATGAACTTACAAATGTTAGAGGGCTTATAGCAGATGCGGAAAATTTGGAAGAAATTTTTGAAAATGAAGAAATTTCAAGAATATATTTGAATTTTTCAACTCCATGGCCAAAAAGACGCCACCACAAAAGAAGACTAAGCCATGAAAGATTTTTGAATAGGTACAAAAATATTATAAAAGATAAGGCGATTTTGGAATTAAAGACAGATAATAAAGAATTATATGAGGCTTCAGTTAAATATTTTGAAGAATTTTCTATGGATATAATTGAAAAAGATGAAAATATTTCAGAAGAAAAAAGCAAATATATAAGCGAATATGAAAGAAAATTTAGAAATAAAAATATGCCGATTTATTATATAAAAGCGAGATTTAATAAATGAATATTTCAATAGTAAGTGTGGGAAAAATTAAAGAAAAATATTTTAAAGATGCAATAAGCGAGTACGAAAAAAGATTAAAACCATACGTAAAATTAAAAATCATTGAAGTAAATGACGAAAAAGCACCTGAAAATTTATCGGAAAAAGAATTGGAAATTGTAAAAGATAGGGAAGCTGATAAGATTTTAAAAAAGATTAAAGAAAATTCCTATATTATAAGCCTAGAAATTGAAGGCAAAAGCCTATCATCAGAAAGTTTTTCAAAGTTAATTAAAGAGCAAATGACTTATGGAATGGGATGCGATTTGGTTTTTGTAATTGGTGGGTCAAACGGTCTTTCAAAAAAAATAAGCCAAAAGGCTGATTACAAATTATCATTTTCAAAAATGACTTTTCCCCATAAATTAATGAGATTAATTTTAATTGAACAAATTTATAGGGCTTACAAAATTATAAATAATGAGCCTTATCACAAATAAAACGGACCTAAAAAGGTCCGTTTTTTAAAAGTATAAATTATCAATCGATTATTATTTTTCTTCAATTATTTCAATAGAAAAACCTTGAGGGTCTTTTATAAAATAAAATTTATCAGAACCATCAGAAAGTCCGCCGATTTCTTGACTTACTACTCCCATTTTTTTGTGAAGATCATAGGCTTTTTCAAATTCTTTTGTTTTAAATGCCATGTGACCGTAATATGAGCCGTGCTCATATTTTCTTCCGTCGTGATTAAATGTTAATTCAAGTTCGTAAGCTCCATCTTCTGTTGCCATATAAATTAAAGAAAATTCATCTTCATCGTAATCTTTTCTTCTAGTAATGTGCATATTTAATGCATCTTCATAAAATTTTATACTTTCCTTATCATTATCTGTGTATATACATGTGTGAATTGATTTAAATTTCATAAAACCTCCTAATTTTTATATTATATTTTTACCCAAAAAATTTAAAATGAATTTTACTAATATTTTACAAGATAAATTTTTTCTAGGGTATATAAATAAGGGATAAGAAATTTCGCGACCTTATGACCAGAGCTTTTGCAAATTTATGAAAAATAATTTGTTTTGCAAGGCTCTTTTTTTTGAAAAATTTTATTTGCCAATAAAATTGATTTTGTAAATTTAAAAATATAAATCGAATTATTTCTTTGTGAAATTTTAAAAAAATTTGACAAGAATTTTAATTTAGCATATACTATAAAAGTAATGTTTAGCCCAGATAGCTCAGTCGGTAGAGCAGGGGACTGAAAATCCCCGTGTCGGTGGTTCGATTCCGCCTCTGGGCACCAGAAAAAATGCGGAAGTGGCTCAGTGGTAGAGTATCGCCTTGCCAAGGCGAGGGTCGCGGGTTCGAATCCCGTCTTCCGCTCCAATATGGCGCCATAGCCAAGTGGTAAGGCAGAGGTCTGCAACACCTTTATCCCCAGTTCAAATCTGGGTGGCGCCTCCAAATTTGTCCTCGTTGAGGACTTTTTTTGTACCTAAATTTAAGGAGAAATATGTTAATTATTAGTCACAAATCAAAAAAAGAATTTACAGATTTTTTGGATTTTAAAAATATAAAATATTTAAAAACAATTGATAATCCAAATCTTGACAAAAGAATTTCAGATCATCCTGATCTTTCTTTATTTAAAGTGGATGATAAAAATTTAATAGTTGATAAAAATGTCTATGAGTATTACAAAAAAAATATAAAAAATATTAATATTATTAAAGGAGAAGAAGTTTCAAAAAATTATCCTTATGATGCTCTTTATAATATTGTAAAATTTAAAAATTTTTATATCCACAATGATTTTACTGAAAAAAATATAAAATTATTTTTTGAAGAAAAAAATATCAAGCATTTATTTATCAAGCAAGGCTACTCAAGGTGTTCTATGCTTGTTTTTAATGAAAATATTTTGACAAGTGATATGGGAATTTTCAAAAAATTAAAAAATATTTTGCCAGTTACTTTATTAAAAGAAGAAAAAATTTCTCTTGACGGATTTGATCAAGGATTTTTGGGTGGATGTTTTGGAAAAATTGATGAAAATACTATATTATTTAATGGAAATATAGAAAGATTAAATTCGTATGATATAATTAAAAATATAGTATATAAGGAAAAATTAAATTTATTATATCCAGACACTAATTTAGTAGATACTGGATCTTTAATATGGATATGATTAGGAGATTAAAATGAATATAGTAAAACCACAAACTATTGCAGGTGTGATGGAGTTATTACCAGAAGATCAATTAGCATTTGATTATATAAAAAATATCATTGAAGAAACTTTTTTGTCTTATCAATTTTTACCAATTGATACGCCAGCAATTGAAAAAAATGATATTTTATTTGCCAAAGGCGGCGGAGAAACCGAAAAGCAAATTTTTGGAATTGATTCATCAAAAAAAGATATGTCTTTGAGATTTGATTTAACAGTTCCTCTTGCAAGATATGTTTCTGAACATTTTTCTGATTTGAATTTCCCTTTCAAAAGGTATCAAATTGCAAAAGTTTATAGGGGAGAAAGAAATCAAAAGGGAAGATACAAGGAATTTTACCAATGCGATATTGATATTATTGGAAATAATTCTTTGTCAATTCACAATGATGCACTTTTGCCTAAGGTTATTTATGAAATTTTTCAAAAACTTGACTTTAATGGAATAAAGTTCCATATTAATAATAGAAAGCTATTGAATGGATTTTTTGAATCGCTTGAAATTTCTGATAAGGAAGAAGTTTTAAGAACAATCGATAAAAAAGCAAAAATCGGTGAAGAAAATACAAAAGAGCTTTTGGTAGAAATTTGTGGAGAAGAAAAAGCAGATAAATTGATGGAGCTTATAAATAATAAAAGAGAAAACAAAGAGCTTTTGACTTATCTTGAATCACTAAATTTAAATGATAATTATAAAATTGGATTAAATGAATTAAAAGAAGTTTATGATTATATGATTAAATTTGGAATTGATGATGATTCAATTATTATTGATTTGTCAATTACTCGTGGTCTTGATTATTATACATCTACAGTTTATGAAACTTTTTTGGATGGTTATGAATCAATTGGAAGTGTATGCTCTGGTGGAAGATATGAAAATCTTGCAGGAAATTTCTCAAAACAAAATCTACCAGGAGTTGGTCTTTCAATTGGATTAACCAGATTATTTTATCAATTTCAACAGCTTGGTCTTGTAGAAAAATATAAAGCTAAATTTACAGATTGTCTTGTAATTCCTATGGATGAAAATTTAAATTTTTATGCCATAGATATTGCAAACAAATTAAAAGAGCAAGGTCTAAAGGTTGACATATATCTTGAAGATGGAAAATTTAAGAAAAAAATTAATTATGCAGACAAAATTGGCGTAAAAAAAGTCTTAATAATTGGACAAGAAGAATATGAAAACAAAATGGTTTCTGTAAAAAATATGGAAGATGGAAAGCAAGTTAGTGTGAAAGTTGAAGAGATTAGAGAATATCTATAAGGAGAATTATGAATTTTAGAATAATAACAGACGGTTCTAGCGATATGAACGTTGATTTCATAAAATCATCGAATATTACCATAGTGCCTATGCAATCAAATATGGAAGATGAAATTTATGAAATTATAGGTACAGATATTGAAAAACTAAATGAATATTATGAATTTATGTTAGAAGATAAAAATGTATCAACAAGCCAAGTAAACTTAGCCTCATTTGAAAAATATTTTGAAGAAGTTTTAAAAAATGGAGAAGATATTTTTTATATAGGTTTAAGTGAGGCCTTGTCAGGAACTTTTGAAAATGCCCAAAAAGCAAAAGAAATTTTAGATAAAAAATATCCAGATAGAAAAATATATATTTATAATATAAAACAAGCATCAACAGGTGCAGGACTTTTGTGCCAAATTATTGTGAAAATGCAAGAAGAAGGAAAAGATATAGAACAAGTTGCATCTTATATAAAAGAAAATTCAAAATACATGGTTTCACAATTTGGAGTTGAAAGTCTTAAATATCTTTATAAGGGCGGAAGAATTTCAAAAACTAGCGCTGATATAGGTGATTTTTTGAAAGTAAAGCCAGTAATTCACATTACAGATGATGGTTCTCTTGAAGTTTTAAAACTTGAAAGAGGAACAAAGAGGGCTATAAAAGTATTATTCAATAATTTCAAAAAAAATTGGAAACCAGAAATTTCTAATGAAGTTCTTATAGGCTATGCTTATTT
>NZ_KV808727.1:95937-124700 GCF_001812365.1 Anaerococcus sp. HMSC065G05 | reverse complement strand
TTTGACGAAAATGCTATAAAATTAAAAGAGATGGTAGAGAGCAAATTTCCAAAAGCAAAAGTAAGCCTTGCACCAATTGGCTCATTGATTGGATCTCACGTTGGACCAGGAATGTATTCTTTGTCATATTTTGGAGAAAAAAGATAGGAGAAATATGCTCAAAAATAAAAAAAATGCAGTAATTTTTTCTTTAATAGCAATGTTTTTATGGGGGAGTGCAATCCCCCTTATTAAATCCACTTATCAAGTTTTGCAGGTAGAATCATACGACACCTTTGCAAAAGTTTATATAGCTGGAATTAGATTTTTTATGGCAGGGGTTTTGGCGTTTTTTTTTGCCAAAATTTTTGGAAAAAACAAAATTTCATTTTCTAAAGTAAACATAAAATTAGTTATAATTCTTGCAATACTTCAAACTTTTTTGCAATATTTTTTCTATTATATAGGTCTTTCAAATACAAGCGGAGTAAAATCATCAATCATACAAACATCAAATTCATTTATGATTGTAATAATTTCACTTTTTCTACTTCCAGAAGATAAAATTTCAATAAATACAATTATAGCCTTAATAATTGGAACAGCAGGAATTATTTTGGTAAATTCAAATCAAAAAATGGGAAGTGGATTTAAACTAACAGGAGAAGGATTTATTTTTACATCAACATTTATTAATGCTTTCGCATCAGTTTTATTAAGAAAATATTCAAAAAATTCAGATCCATATATTTTAAATGGGATGGTGCTTTTACTCGGTTCTTTGCCTTTAATAATACTTGGCAGATTTTTATATATAAATCCAGTTGTTATAAACTTGAAAGCTTTTTTAATGCTTTTTTATGGAGCATTTATCACAGCAACTTCATTTACAATTTGGACAATAGTTTTGCAAAATCATAGCGCAAACCAATTTGGAGTATTCAAATTATTTATCCCAATATTTGGTTCTATTTTATCAGTAATAATTTTGGGAGAAAATTTCACAATAAGATTATTTATAGGACTTATTTTAGTTCTAACAGGCTCTTTGGTTTTGATGAAGGGTAAAAATAAAAAAGATAGTTTAGAGTAGAGCTATTCTAAACTATCTTTTTTTATTGGTCTTTTTAAATTGTTTGTTAATTTATAAATTTCATCTATATATAAATACCTATTTTTATCTTTATATCTTGCAATTTTCATTAAATCAAGTGCCCAATTTACTAAATATTTTGATAAGTAAAAAGCGTAAATGTCGTTTGCAAGTATTGATCTTCTTCCGTTTATTACTATGTCATTTCGAATTTCTTTAAAATATCTTATCAAATTTTTTCTATTGTATTTTGAAAATATCACTTCTATCATTGCTACTAAGGCTAAAATATATTTATTTTCTAGATAATTAATTTTAAAATCTATGCTCTCATCTTCTTTTAAAATAATATCTTCGATTTTGTCGTGGCTTTTATAAAATTTAAAATATTTTTCTTTAGAAAAATTTTCGAAAAAATTAGGATAGAGTCCATATTCAAAATTTGATTTTTCTAAATTTTTCTTAAAAAAATCTAGTGAAGTGGAATTGTCAAAAATTGTTATAAAAATTGGAGACAAGATTACCAAAAGTTTTAAGCTTTCGTTTTCTTTGTCATTTTTAAAATTTATAATTATTTTTTCTTCTTCACTTGTTTTTTCTAATTTAGAAAAGTCTTTAATTTTTAATTTATTATCAAGTTCGAATACGTCTTTTGCATTATATTGATATATTTTTTTATTTTTAAATATTTTAATTATCATTGTCTTATATTTTCAAATTTTCCATTTACTACTTTTGCCAAATCAAATGGATTTAGTTTTAAACTTACTCCACATTTTCCACCTGATACAATCATTTTATCCAAATCTTTTGCGCTATCATCTATAAAAACTGGATAATCTTTTTTCATTGCAAGGGGAGTGGTTTCGCCTCTTTGATAGCCTACTTTTGCTTTTAAATTTTTGGTTGGAAGGATTGAAATGCTTTTAACGCCTGCAACTTTTGCAGCTTTTTTCATATCAATTGAATCATAACTTCTTAGTAAATAGATTATTATTTCATTTTCTTTTGATATTGTCGCTATGGTTTTATACATTATATTTAAATCTACGTGGGATTTTTTGCCAGCATCTACGGCTGATTTAAATTCTCCGCCCAAATCATATTCTATTTCTTCGTATTCTATCTTATTATTTTCCAAAATTCTCATTGCGTTTGTTTTAACTTTTCCCATACTTGCTCCTTTCTTTTTTTATATTACCAGAAAAATATAAAAATTCATTAATTCAAGGCGATTTTGGGTATATTTATTTTATAAGAAATTAGGAGAATTTTGATGATTGAAAAAATTATAATAACTTATATTTATCATTCCTGTTATACTGTAGAAATAGGGGATTATTTTATTATATTTGATTATTATAAAGGAGTTTTAAATATTCCTGAAGATAAAATTGTTATTTTTGTTGCAAGTCATGGACATTCTGACCATTACACTTCAGAAATTTTAAAAATTCCTAATATGAAAAATTATACTTATATTTTATCAAGTGATATTGGACATTTAGAAAGCGATGATAATATTATTTATATAAAGGATAATAAACTTGGCATGGACCAATTGAAATCTTTGTATAATTCTAAAAATGTTTATCTTGTTGATCCTTATCAATTTAAAGAAATTAATATTAATGGAAGAAAAATTTCTATAAAAACTTTCGGCTCAACTGATGAAGGGATTTCTTTAATTTTATATATTGAATCCTTATCAATATTTCATGCGGGCGATTTAAATTATTGGGCTTGGGAAGATTATGATGACAAAAGACTAGAAAAAGAGTATTATGCTTTTATCGACCAAGTAGAAAAAATTAAAAAAGATTCGATAGATATAGCTTTCTTCCCAGTTGATTATAGGCTTGGAGAAAATTATTATAAGGGTGCAAAAATATTTGCAGATACTGTAAAGCCCCAATTGATGTTTCCAATTCATAGTGGAGATCATGAAAGCATAAGCCAAAGATTTGCTAGAGAAATCAAATTAGAAGAAACTGTATTTAGAGCAATTATTGACAAAGGTCAAAAAATTATTGTAGATATAAAGGATTAGAGAAATGGAAAAAATAGCAGTATTAGTAGATTCTGGATCAGATTTAGATTTAGAAAAAGCTAAGGAATTTGGCATTTATATGATGCCATTTTATGTAAATTTAGATGGAAAATTTTATAGAGAGCAAGTAGACTTAAAAGCAGACGAATTTTATAATTGGATTAAAAAGCACGAAAAATTACCAAAAACATCAATTCCATCTCCTGGAGAATTGATAGAAAAACTTGATGAAATAAAAAATGATGGTTTTGAAAAATTAATAATAATAACTATATCAAAAAATTTCACAGGTTTTTATAATTTGTGCTCACAAATAGAATACGACAATTTAGAAATTGAAGTAATAGATTCAAAATCAGTTGCCCTAACCACAGGCTTACTTGCAATTTATGCAAAAGATTTAATCAAAAAAGGCTATGAATTTAAAGAAATTGTAGATAGGTTGGAAGATAAGAAAAAAGAATCAAAAATATTTTTTACAATCGATAGCTTTAAATATCTAGTGGCAGGGGGAAGAGTGCCAAAAGCTTTTGGAAAAGTGGGAGAGCTTTTAAATATCAAACCAATAATTGTTTGTAGTCCAGAAGATGGAAAATATCATATAGAAAAAACTTGCAGAGGAGAGAAAAAAGTTCTTAAAGAAATGGAAAAAATTGCAAGCGAATATTTGGGAAAATTTGACAAATATTATATGATAATTTCAAATGGTGGCTACAAGAAAGGCTCAGAAATTTTAGAGGAAAAATTAAAAGTATTCAAAGAAAAATCTACTTTATTTTTAACTTCACAAATAGCCCCAAGCCTTGGAGCAAATACAGGCCCAGGCTTATTTGGTTTTGGATTTTTGCCACTTGATTAAATATATTGTTCAAGGTTGATTTTTTAATTATATATTTATAAGCAAATAAAAAGGATTCAAGCAATGTTTTTACTTGAATCCTTTTTTTGTTTATAAAAGAGCAATTATAAAATATTTTGTTTTTTTATCTTGGGTCATTTAATTTTAAATTTTCTTCAAAACCAGATGGGTCATTTGCTTTTGCCTTATCTAGTCTATCTTTGAAAAATTTTCTTGTGGCATCATCACAACATTCTTTACTCAAATATCTCATACTTAAAGCTTTTTCTAGCTCTTCAATTGCCATTTGTGCTTTTTGTGGATTAGTTTTGTAATTTTTTAACCATTCCTCTTGCCATGCACATTCCCAATAATTTGATGCCAAGGTATCCCCAAATCCTTCTTGATAAACAGCATTTGCATCATCGTCTAATTTTTCAGGAGCCTTGTATCCTTCTGGCCAATTTAATTTATTAACTGTCTCTTTAAATTCTTTTTGAATATCATCATATTTTACAAAATCTTTTGCACCATTTTCTGAATTTGCCGTTGCACTAGACTTTTTGCAAGATGAAAATCCAACCATTAATACCATTACAAACAAAAAACTAAGAACTTTTTTTAAACTTAACTTCATAAAAATCTCCTTTTAAAATAATTCAGATAAGTTTTGCTTAACTGTAAGATTATTATAGCTTGCTTTATAAGCTAGTTTATTTGTTTTTTATGATAATTTCTTAAAGATTCCTATACAAATTCCTATTTTTTTTCTACTTTTTTTATTTTTTAGGAAGAATCACACAAAACTTGACACAATTGTCCTTGCTTTCAGCACTAATTTCTCCCTTGTGTAAAAGTACTATCTCTTTTGCAATAGCAAGACCCAGACCTGAGCCACCTTTTGAATTTCTTGAAAAATCTAGGCGATAGAATTGTTCAAAAATTTTTGATAATTTATCTTCCTCAATATTTTCAGTTTTATTTTCGAAAATTATCTCTACCTTTTCTTTTTTTACATTCAAATCTATATGAATTTCACTATTTTCAAAAGAATATAGGCAAGCATTACGGAGCAAATTATCGAAAACACGAGAAATTTTATTTACATCACAGCTTATCATTACATTTTTTTCTGCCTTAACTTTACAAGTTAGATTTTTTTCTTCAAACATCGGTTTAAATTCAAAAACAAGCTGTTCTAACATCATAGTGAGATTTGTCCGAGAATAATTTATTTTTATTTTTGATAAATTATATTTTGTTATCTCAAAAAATTCATTAATCAAATCCGATAGCTGTTTGGATTTTCTAAGAGCGATACCTAAAAATTTTTTTCTTTGCTCATCATCTAAAGAAATATTCCCATTTAACAACTCCAAATATCCAATAATTGATGCTAGTGGTGTTTTCAAATCATGAGCTAAATTCATTATCAAATCATTTTTTTGCCTTCTATTTTCATTAGCTAGTCGTTCATTTTCTATAGACTGCATTTTTAATTTATTAATTTTAGTGGAAATTTCTGATAATTCATCAGATAGGTGAATGTAATTATTATCTTTGTCAAAAAGTTTGTTTGTTGCTTCTTGTAATTCATCAACATAACTGACCAATTTCTTAAATAGTTTATATGTTTCTAGCATTATCAATAGTGCCCATATAATTATTGTTGGAAATAACAAATATAAGGATCTGTAGAACATATATGCATTTTCAAAATTATTATAAATGTAATTGTTGATTATAGGAATAAGGATACAGGCTAAAATCGCAACAAAAATTGTTATGACAAAACACTTTTTTAAATAATTTTTAAAAACTGAATTTAGGAGGCGATTATTCGATTTCATATCCTACGCCCCAAACAGTTTTTATAAATTTTGGATTTCTACCAGAATCATTCATCTTATCCCTAATCCTTCCTATATGAGCCATTACAGTATTGTTATTATCAAGATATTTTTCCTTCCAAATATTTTCAAAAAGCTCTTCAGATGAAACAACCTTGCCTTGATTTTTACACAAATACCAAATTATCTCAAATTCTATGGGCGTAAGTTGGATTTGCTTATCATACAAAAAACATTTATGACTTTTTTTATCTATTAATAGACCTCTTATATCATAAGTTTCATCATCTTTTATATTTTCAGTCTTATTATATTTTTGTGAGCGTCTAAGCTGAGTTTTTACTCTTGCAATAACTTCCAAAGGATTAAAAGGCTTAGTTATATAATCATCTGCTCCCATTGTAAGGCCAAGTATTTTATCATTTGAATCTGTTCTTGAAGTCAACATAATTATTGGAAAATAATGCTTCTCTCGGATTTTTTTACAAACAGAAAATCCATCCATATCTTCAAGCATTATATCCAAAATCATCAAATCAAAATTTTCAGCTTCTACCAAGTCCAGTGCATCCTTTGCATTAAAAGCTTTAGAAACAGAAAATCCGTCATTAGTTAGGTATAAGTCTAACAAATCTGCTATCTCTTTTTCATCATCAACAATAATTATTTTGTCATTCATTTTTTTCACCTTAAAATTTTGATTTAATTTCTTAAAAATATTATATCATTAATTGGCAAAAAAAAGGGGCTGTTGCAGAATGAATAAACAATCACTTCATTAGAGGAAATGAGATGATATTTATTCATAGCCTTGCAACGGCCCTTTTTAATAAAAATCTTTAATAAAAATATTATTTAATTTCTAAAGAATTTTCCCAAAGTCCATGAATATTGCAATAACTTAGTGCAAATAATGTACCTTTTTTATCAGATTTAAATTCGCCAACTGCTTTTGGTGTAGTGTAAATTTCACTTTCGCCATGAGCAGAGAAATTATAATTTGCAATTTCTACTGGCAATTTTCCACCTTCAGGAACAAAGAAAACTTTAATCCAAACAATATGATGTTCTAAAGTATTTGGGTGCGCAATTTCTTTTCCAACAAAAGCAGAAACTTCATATTTTCCTTCGCCAAGTTCTTTATATTCTAATTCTGGTACGTGTTTTTCATTTTTCCAATCGCCTGATTGAACTGTTTGTGTTAATAACATAAAATCCTCCTAAATTTTTATCTACATTTATTTAATACCCTTCCATGATAAAAAATAACAAAATTATAAAAGTTTTTAAAATTCATTGAATTTGATATAATAAATATATTATGGAAAAAATAATAATAACAACAAGCTTTGGTATGGAAAGCTTAATAAAAAGACAATTAGAAGAAGAAAATTACAAAAATTTTGAAGTTTTAAATGGAAAAATTATTTTAAATGGAAATTTGGATGATATAGGCTATTTAAATTTAAATTTAAGAGAAGCTGATAGGATATTTTTAGAAATTGAATCTTTTACTGCAAAAACCTTTGAAGAATTATTTGAAAATATAAAAAAAATAGACTGGTTTGATTATTTAAAAATCGATGATAATTTTATTGTAAATGCAAGAACTTACAAATCAAAATTGTTTTCTATTCCGTCAATCCAATCAATAAGTGAAAAAGCTATAATTGATTCATTAAAAAGAAAATATAAAATTTCAACTTTTAAAAAATCAGGCTCTCGTGTTCAAGTTGAAATTATGATTGAAAAGGATGTGGTTTCAGTTTGCCTTGATACATCAGGAGATGGTCTTCACAAAAGAGGTTATAGACAAGGAAGTGTAAAAGCCCCTATAAGAGAAAATTTGGCAGCAGGGCTTGTTGATTTATCTTTTTATAAAGATGACAGGTTTTTATTTGATGGATTTTGTGGATCAGGTACTATTTTAATTGAGGCTGCAAGAAAAGAAAGAAATATAGCGCCAGGACTTGATAGAGATTTTGATTTTACATCTTTTAAATTTTATGACAAAAAAAGATTTGAAAAAATAAAAAAAGAAGCTTATGAAAAAATTGATTATAGGAAAAAAATAAATATTCTAGGTTCTGATATATCCAAAAAAGCAATTGAGCTTGCAAAAAATAATGCTTTGAATGCAGGAGTTTATGAAGATATTACTTTTTTAAATAAGGATTTTAAAGAAATAAATTTAAAAGATAATTTTGGAATTTTCATTTCAAATCCACCATACGGAGAAAGATTATCAAGATTTGATAAGGCAAAAATTTCAAAAGTGATAAATGAAAAATTTAAAAATCTAAATACTTGGTCAATGTTTATAATTTCATCAGATGAAAATATTGATAAAAATATAAAAAGAAAATTATCCAAAAAAAGAAAATTATATAATGGAGGACAAAAAGTAGATTTATATCAATTTTTCGGCAAAAAACCAAAAAAAGATAGATAAAATTACTTTTAAGTGGTACTATAATTACAGTTATTTAGGAGGTGTTTATTATCGATAATCAACAAACAAGTAACAATACAAAAAAAGTTATTTTAACAATAGGCGGTATTGTTGTAGGAATATATATAATCGGTACTATTTTATTTACATTTGTAAGCTTACCAAATACACACGTAAATGGCAGAGATGTCTCATTTGCTCCAAAAGAATCAGTTATTGGAGATAGCGTTGGAGATTTTGATATAAAAATCAAAGGAATTGATGATAAAGAGCTAGTTTTTAATTCAAAAGATATTGACTACAAGGCAAATATTCCAAAAGGAGCAAGCCTTGACCAAAATCCACTAAAATGGCCTATAAGTTTTTTCTCAAAAGAAAGTTTTGAATTTGATTATAAAGTAAACTATGATGAAAATAAACTTGAAGATATTTTAAAAAATTCTCAGTTTATGAATAAAATAGTAGAACCAGAAGATGCAAAATTAGAATTTGATGGAAAAGAATTTAAAATAAAAGAAGAAATAAAGGGAAATAAAGTAAAATACAATAAATTAAAGGAAGCCCTAGTATCAGCAATAAAAACAAGAAATGCTGATATACAACTTGATGAATCTTTTTATGAACAACCAAAAGTTTATGCAAAAGATGAAAATTTACAAAAAGCATTAAACCAAGCAAACGAAGCATTAAAATTGAGCTTTAAATTTAATATTAATGGATTTGATTATAAAATTGAAGGCGAAAAATTAGCTGAAATGGTTGATTTTAAAGATGGAAAATTAACTTTAAATCACGAAAAAGTTACAGAATATGTAAGTAAAATGGCAGAAGAAACAAATACTTACGGCAAAAATAGAAAGTTTAAAGCCACTGATCTTGGAGAAATTACTGTAAATCCAGGAGTTTATGGATATAAATTAAATGAAGAAGAAACAATTAAATCATTTTTAGATGCTTTCGAAAAAGGTAAATCAGCAGAGATTGAGCCTGTTTATTTAAAAGCAGGTCTTAACAGATATGAGGATGGGTCTGATATTAAAGACACATATATAGAAGTAGATTTATCTAGACAACATCTTTGGTATTATAAAAATGGAGAAGTATTATTGTCAACAGATATAGTTACAGGAAGATTATCTGAGGGAGCTTTAACTAATAAAGGTGTAGGGTCTATACTTTCTAAAGAAAAAAATTCTACATTAAAGGGAAAAAATTTTGATGGAAGTGATTACAAAACTCCAGTAAAATATTGGATGCCAATAGGCTGGGATGGCGAAGGATTCCATGATGCTAATTGGAGATATTCTTTTGGTGGAAATATTTATTTATATAATGGTTCTCATGGTTGCCTAAATATGCAACCAAGTCAAGCTGAAAAATTATTTAATTTAGTTGAGCATAATACTCCTGTAGTTATATATGAATCATCAACAGATTATTCACCACCAATGTCATATTAATTTTTAAAAAGTGCTATCTATTTTTAGATAGTCGCTTTTTATGTTTAAAAAAGTATTGAAAGGAAGAAAAATTGATTAAAATTGAAAATTTAAATTTTTCTTATAAAAATAATTCAGACGAAAATGAAAATGTAGAATACACAGCAGCTTTAAATGATTTAGATTTGTCAATTAATAAGGGAGAATTTGTAGCTATTTTAGGTCATAATGGATCAGGAAAATCAACTTTGGCAAAGCTTTTGAATGGACAAATATTTCCTACAAGTGGAGATATTTTAATTTGTGGAATGAATACAAAGGATGATAAAAAAATTTGGGAAATTAGGGAAAAATGTTCTATGGTTTTTCAAAATCCTGATAATCAAATGGTGGCAACTACTGTAGAAAATGAAGTTGCATTTGGTCCTGAAAATTTGCAAATTAAAAATCCCGAATTAAGACAAAGAGTAGATGAGGCAATAAAACTTGTAGGTATGCAAGATTATATAAAAAAATCTCCTTCTGAGCTTTCAGGTGGTCAAAAACAAAGAGTTTCTATAGCTGGAGTTATAGCTATGTTATCAGATTGTATTATTTTTGATGAACCAACGGCTATGCTTGATCCAAAAGGTAGAGCCGATGTTATGAATATAATACATGATTTGAATAAAAAATATAAAAAAACAGTCGTCCATATTACTCATTATATGGAAGAGGCAGCTCTTGCTGATAGGATAATTGTTTTAAACAAAGGTAAAAAAGCACTTGAAGGAAGTGCAAGAGAAGTTTTTTCAAATGTTAAAGAAATGAAAAAATTAGGACTTACAGTTCCACAAGTTACAGAAATTGCCTATGAGCTTGAAAAAGAAGGCTATGAGTTTGAAAAATTGCCTTTAAATATAGAAGAATTTTTGGAGCTAGTATGAAAATTGAATTGAAAAATGTCGATTATATTTATAATGAAGATAGAGAAGAAAAAAGCTACGCTCTAAAAAGTATAAATTTAGAGATTAATAAACATGAAATAATTGGTTTAATCGGACAAACCGGTTCTGGAAAATCTACTTTAGTACAACTTTTAAATGGACTTTTGATTCCTACAAATGGAGATGTTTTTGTAGATGGAGTTAATACAAAAGAAAAAAAGACAAGAAGAGATATAAGATTTAAGGTTGGTCTTGTTTTTCAATATCCAGAAAATCAGTTGTTTGAAGAAACTGTTGCAAAGGATATTGCCTTTGGTCCAAAAAATATGGGTCTTTCTGATGAAGAAATCCAAAAAAGAGTAAAAAATTCTATGGAAGCAGTTGGTCTTGATTATGAAACTATAGCAGAAAAATCTCCCTTTGAATTATCTGGAGGTCAACAAAGAAGAGTTGCTCTTTGCGGAATTATTTCTATGAATCCGAAAGTTTTAGTCTTAGATGAGCTTACAGCAGGACTTGATCCAAGGGGACGAGATAATATTTTTGGAGAAATTTTAAAATTATATAACAATGACCCAGAACTTACTATTGTTTTAGTTTCGCATTCAATGGAAGATGTGGCAAAATATGTTGATAGGGTTATTGTTATGAACAAGGGAGAAATATTTTCTGATAAATCAACTTATGACACCTTTACAAAAACAGATTTATTGTCGATAGGATTGGATATTCCTCAAGTTACAAAATTTATGAAAGCCTTAAAAGAAAGAGGCGAAAATGTAAGGGATGATATTTATACTGTTGAAGATGCAGTAATTGAATTAAAAAAGTATTTGGAGGCTAAAAATGAGTAACATAGCTATAGGTCAATATTTGCCATACGATACATTTATTCATAGACTTGATCCAAGAGTAAAATTAATTGCATCTTTGCTTTTTATAATTACAATATTTTTTGTAGAAAGTTTTGTAGGATATATACCTTTTGTGATTTTATTAATTGCCATGGTAAGTATTGGAAAAATTCCTGTAAAGTCCCTAATAAAAAGTGTTAAGCCCTTGATATGGATTTTATTAATAACTGGACTTATAAATTTATTTACAACAAGTGGAAGGACACTTTTTACAATTTTTTCCTTAACGGCAACTTATGAGGGATTATATAAAACTATTTTTATGTTTGTAAGAATTATAATGATAGTTGTTTCTACTTCAGTTTTAACTTTTACAACTTCTCCAATGGAGCTTACAGATGGTTTGGAAAAATTGTTAGGGCCTTTAAAAAAATTTGGTTTTCCGGCAGGAGAGCTTGCTATGATGGTTTCAATTTCTCTAAGATTTATTCCAACTTTATTTGAAGAAGCTCAAAGAATAAAAATGGCACAAATGGCAAGAGGGGCAGATTTTGAGTCTGGAAATATTATTAACAGGGCAAAAAATATGATTCCCTTATTAGTTCCTCTTTTTATAAATTCATTTAAAAGAAGTGATGATCTTGCAACAGCGATGGAGGCAAGACTTTATAGAATTGGTAGAGAAAGAACAAGGTTAAATGAAATAAAAATGACAAAAACTGATAGTTTAGTTTTGATTTTATTTATTTTATTTTGTAGCATAGTTATTATTAAATTTTTTATATGACAATTCAAAACATTTTATTAAAGATCCAGTATGATGGGTCTTTATTTGAAGGATTTCAAATTCAAAAAAACAAAAGAACAGTACAAAAAGAGTTGGAAGATGCTATTAGGAAAGTTACTGGAGAAGAAAATAGAATTATTGCTAGTGGAAGAACAGATAGTGGTGTTCATGCAAATGAAATGTATATAAATTTTTTGACTGCCAAAAATATTAGGGCTGATAAATTTCATTTTCATCTTAAAAAATATTTACCTGATGATATTTTAGCTCTTGAATCAAAAAAAGTAGATAAAAATTTTCATGCAAGATTTTCAGTAAAAACAAAAACTTATAAGTATGTTATTTCGCTTGATAAAATTCTCCATCCAATTTATAGAAATTATATGGAGCAGGTAACTTATAAACTAGATTTTGATAAACTTAGACAAGGGATGGAAATTTTAAAGGGCGAACATGATTTTAAAGCCTTTATGCTTAGTGAAAAAAATGATATAATTAATACAATAAGAAAAATTGATGATTGCTACTTTGTTTTGAATGAAAATAGATTGTATTTATATTTTAAGGCTGAAAGTTTTCTTCACAATCAAGTTAGAATTATGGCTGGCTCTTTGATTGAATTAAGTCGTGGGAAAATTAGCCTTGATGATTTTAAATATTACTTTAATGAAAATAATACAAGAAGAGCAAATCCAACTTTAAAAGCTGGAGGGCTTTATCTTGATAGCATAGACTATAGCAATTTAAAAAGTTAGTTATTATTATGGGAGAGTTAAATGAGTAAAAATAAAAAAAATAATAGCTTTAAACTTGATAAAAAGCAAATGGCTATAGGCTTTTTTGCCCTTATTGTTTTGGCTTTAATTTTCTTTTTGTCAAGAAATATAGATTTTGCTAGTAAAGAAGGCAAGTCTTCAAAAGAAATTAATGAAAATTCTTATAATTCATCAAAGATTATGAGAGTTGACCTTGATGATCTAAAATCAATTGATTTTGATTTGAATACTTGTGATGTAAGAATTCAAGAGTCTTCTACAAACCCTTACGTAGAATATACAAATCTTTATAAAGATGATTATTCCTATGAAGTAAAAACTAAATATAAAGATGGTAATTTAAAATTATCTTCTGATATAAAGGGAAAAGAACTTTATATGAAAAATAAAATTCAAATTGTTAGAATTTTTTTGCCAAAAAATAAATATCTAGAAAGTATCAAGGGCAGAGTTGGTGCTGGGGATATAAAAATAAGTGGGCTTTCATGTAAAGATTTGGATTTTGATTTAAAAAGCGGAAATATTTCTTTTGAAAATTCAAAAATTTCTGGTGCAGTTAAAAATAAAACTGGCTCTATTATGCTAAAAAAATCTGAAATCAAAAATACTAATTTGACAACAACAAGTGGAAATATTTTGGTTTCCGATTGCAAGCTTATGGCAAATGAATCAATGGAAACAGAAAATGGAGATATAAAAATAAAAATTAAAGATCCAATAAATTCTTTTAATATTAATGCCAAATTAAATGTAGGAAATTTTGTTTTGGGAGATGTTTCTTATAGAAATATTTTGGATGGATACCAAACTGGAAAAAATAAAAAGAAAATCCTAAATCTTAAAACAAACATAGGAGATATTTTGTTTAATCAAAATGAAAAAGAACAAATAAATGAAGAAGATTTTATAGATGGGCCAGATGAACAATCTTCAAATGAATCTTCAAATTCAAATGACGACAATATAAATAATAAAGATGAAAATAATTAAGTGTTAGGCTTAATTATTTTTTTTAGGTAAAAGGTAGGATATGGATATTTTAAAAAGTTTAAAAAAATATTTTGGTTTTGATTCTTTTAGAAAAGGGCAAGATGAATTAGTTGAAAATATATTAAAAGGAAATGACGTCTTGGGAGTTTTACCGACAGGAGGTGGCAAATCAATTTGCTACCAACTTCCGGCATTAATGCTTGATGGAATTTGCCTTGTGATTTCTCCTTTAATTTCTTTAATGAAAGATCAGGTAGATTCTTTAAAGGAAAATGGAATTAAGGCAGAATTTATAAATTCAAGCCAAGATATTAAAACTTATACACAAACTTTAAGAAAAATAAAAAGAAATGAAATAAAAATTTTATATATTTCCCCAGAAAGATTAGAAAATGAATTTTTCATCGATTTTATTAAAGATTTAAATATTTCTTTTATAGCAGTTGATGAGGCACATTGTATTTCTCAGTGGGGACATGATTTCAGACCATCATATAAATTAATTCCCCAAATTTATGATTTGTTTGATAAAAAAATACAAATAGCAGCCTTCACTGCAACAGCTACAAAATCAGTTAGAGAAGATATAATAAATAATTTAAAATTATCTGATCCTTTTGTAAAAGTTACAGGATTTGATAGGGAAAATCTTTTGTTTGAAGTAAGAAAGCCAAAAGATAAATTGGCATTTCTTTCGAATTATTTATCAGATAAAAAAGATTTATCGGGAATTATTTATGCCTCAACTAGAAAAAGGGTTGAAACTTCTTATAAATATTTGAAAAAATTATCTTATAATGTAACTTTGTACCATGCGGGACTAAGCGATAAGGAAAAAAAGAAAAATCAAGAAGACTTTATTTATGATAGAAAAAATATAATTGTTGCAACAAATGCTTTTGGAATGGGAATTGATAAATCTGATGTAAGATATGTAATTCACATGAATATGCCAAAGGATATGGAATCTTATTACCAAGAAGCGGGCAGGGCAGGAAGAGATGGCGAAAAATCTGATGCAATTTTACTTTATTCAACCCAAGATATAGTTATAAATAAATATTTAATTTCTCAATCTCCAAACAGAGCATATCAATTAGTAAAACTAGAAAAACTTCAAACAATAATAAATTATGTAAATACAAATAAATGTTTGAGGGCATTTATTTTGGAATATTTTGGTCAAGATGCAAAAGAAAGATGTAATAATTGTTCGAATTGCCTAGATGATTATGAAAAAATTGACGTAAGCCTTGATAGTCAAAAAATTTTATCTTGTATTTATAGATTAGGACAAAGATATGGGATTTCTACAATTGTCGATTGTTTAAAAGGGTCAAATAACAAAAATTCCAAAGAAAAAAATTTAAAAAATATATCAACTTTTGCTTTGATGAAAGAAAATAATACAAAATATATAAAAGATCTAATTGGAATTTTGATAGCAGATGGTTATATAAAAGTTTCTGGTTTTAAATATCCAATCTTAAAATTAAATGAAAAATCAAAAGAAGTTTTATTTTCTAAAAAGAAAGTTTATATTAGGGATTTGAAAGAAGAAAATAAAAAAGAAAAAATTGATAAATTTAATGGAAATTTTGATTATGACATAGATTTATTTAATAATTTGAAAAAATTAAGGCTAGAAATTTCTAAAAAAAGAAATATTCCGCCTTTTATAGTTTTCTCTGACGCATCTTTAATAGATATGGCAAGATTAAAACCAAAAAATGAAAGAGATTTTTTGAAAATAAAAGGAGTAGGCGAAAAAAAATTAAGTCAATATGGGGACTTGTTTATTGGAAAAATTATAGAATTTGATAATTAAAAAATAAAAAAGGATTAGAATACCTATTCAAAAACTCTTAGGTATAAAAATCCTTTTTTTAATTTATAATAATATAACTGAATTTTTCTTTAGTTCTTCTCTCATTTCATCTGGCCAATAGGATACTTGAACTTCTCCAATGTGAGCTTTTTGTAAAAAGAACATACAAAGTCTTGATTGACCGATTCCACCTCCTATTGTTTGTGGAAGTTCATTATTTACAAGTAATTTGTGATACTTATAATTTAATCTTTCTTCGCAATCAGAAATTTTTAATTGTTCTTTTAGTGTTTTTGCATCAACTCTTATTCCCATTGATGATAGTTCTAATTGGTCATCTAAAACTGGATTGTAAACTAAAATATCTCCATTTAAATTCCAATCGTCATAATCTGGAGATCTTAAATCGTGAACTTCTCCATTTGATAAAACTTTTCCGATTTGCATTAAAAATATTGCCTTATATTTTTTGCAAGCAGCTTTTTCTCTTTCCTTACTGTCTTTACATTCTGGAAATTCATCTATTAATTCTTGGCTTGTCATAAATTTTATATTATTTGGCAACAATTTAACTCTTTTTGGAATTAGATGACAAAGATATTCGTCTAGGGCTCTTAGGGTATTAAAAATTGTAAGAACTGTTGCTTTTAAATAATCTACATTTCTATCGCTAGGCTCAATTACTTTTTCCCAATCCCATTGGTCAACATAAAATGAGTGAGTATTATCTGGCACTTCACATCTTCTAATTGCGTTCATGTCAGTGTAAAGTCCTTCATACATTGCAAAATTATATTCTTTTAGAGCATATCTTTTCCATTTTGCAAGTGAGTGAACAATTTCCATTTTTTCATTATTTGCTTCAGGAAGTGTAAATTTAACAGGTTCTTCAACACCAGATAGGTTATCATTTAAACCAGTAGAATTTTCTACAAATAAAGGTGCTGAAACTCTTTTTAAATTCAAATTATTTGATAAATTTATTTGGAAAAAATCTTTTATTTCTTTTATTAACATTTGTGTCTTATATAAATTTTTATCGCTTTGATAATTTTCTGGTATTTTTATTTCTTGCATATTCTCTCCTAATTCTTTTTCTATTTTTACTATTAGATTATATAGTTTTTTATATTAATTACAAGATTTTAAAATAATTAACATAAATTTTACATTTGCCTAATCATTTCAAAACAAAAAGGATTTATTATTCATAATGAAGTTACAAATATTAAAGGAGAAAATAATGAAAATTAAAAATTCAAAAATTATAGTTGCGGCACTTTCCTTATCAATGATTTTATCAGCTTGTGGAAATAAGGATAATTCAAATGATGGATCAAACGGATCAAATCCAACTGAAAATGTAAGTACTGCAAGTGAGAAAAAAGAAGGCGAAAATACTAAAGCTAATGAAGAAGATTTTGATATAACTGTTGTATCAAGAGAAGATGGTTCAGGAACAAGGGGAGCTTTTATTGAACTTGTTGGTCTTGAAGAAGAAAAAGATGGAGAGAAAAAAGATTTAACAACTGATGAGGCTGTAGTTCAAAATTCTACAAATGGAGTTATGCAAACTGTATCTCAAGATCCATCTGCAATTGGTTATGTTTCTTTGGGAAGTGTAAATGATAATGTAAAAAAAGTAAAAGTTGATGGAGCAGAAGCTACAGAAGAAAATATTGAATCTGGAGCTTATACTTTACAAAGACCATTTAATCTTGCTTTCAAAGAAGATAAACTTGACGATTTGGCAAAAGACTTCTTGGCATTTGTTTTGAGCAAAGACGCTCAAGAAATAGTTGAAAAAGAAGGATATATTAAAGTTGAAGCAAAAGATTATGAAGGCAAAAAAATCAAAGGAGATTTAACAATTGCAGGTTCAACATCTGTTACTCCTCTTATGGAAAAACTTGTAGAAAAATATAAAGATGTAAATCCAGATGCAAATATAGAAATTCAATCTACAGGATCATCTTCAGGAATTGAATCAACAATTTCTGATGTTAGTCAAATTGCTATGGCATCAAGAGAATTAAAAGATGATGAAAAAGATAAACTTCAAGTAGAAGTTTTGGCAAAAGATGGAATTGCAGTAATTGTTAATAAAGAAGATTCTAAAATAAATGACTTAACAAAAGATCAATTAAAAGAAATTTTCTCAGGAAAAATTAAAAATACAGCTGATTTAAGCAAATAATAATTTTAAATAGGCTCTAGGAGATTTCCTATGAGCTTATTTTTTTGAAATTTTTTATAAACTTTACACAGATTTTACATAAGATTTATCAAATCAATACAAGGATTTAATATTATTATGTAAAGAAAATGAGAAGGAGATTGTATGGCAAAAAAAATATTATTGCTTATTTCTACTTTGCTTTTAATTACATCTTGCACTGGCAAAAAAACAAATGTAAATAAGAGCAAAAATTTTGACCTTACTGTTACAAGTAGGGAAGATGGTTCAGGAACGAGAAAAAGTTTTATCGAACAAGTTGGTTTGATAAAGGAAGATAAAAATGGAAATTATAAAGATTTGACAACAGATAATTCTATGGTAATAAATTCGACAAGTGGAGTTTTGAAAGCTGTTGGAGTTGACAAAACTGCAATAGCTTATGTATCTTTAACATCTTTGGATGATTCAGTTAAAGCTATTAAAATTGATGGAGTAAGTCCAAATAAAAATACAATTGAAAGTGGCGAATATAAGTTGCAAAGACCATTTGGACTTGCCTACAAAAAAGATTCAGCCAAAGACTTATCCAAAGATTTTTTGGAATATGTTAAAAGCAAAAGTGCAAAAAAATTAATTGAAGATGAAGGACTTCTTGCTATTACAAATGAAAAAGAATATAAATCAAAAAATCTCAAGGGTAAATTAACAATTACAGGCTCATCATCACTAAGTTCAATTGTAGAAAAACTTGCTGAAAATTATGAAAAATTAAATAAAAATGTTGAAGTTGAAGTTTTATCCAACGAATCATTGACAGGTTTAAAAAATGTTAAAGATAATGTTGTAGATATTGCTATGGTTTCAAATAAATTGCAAGATGAAAATCTTTTTTCAGAAATTTTTGCCATTGATGGCATAGCAATAATTGTAAATAAAGATAATACTCAAATTAATGATTTGACAATGGAACAATTGAGAGATATTTATAGGGGAGAGATAAAAAATACAGGAGAGTTAAAATAAATGAAATCATTTAAGGAAAAATTTGGAGAAATTGTATTTTTAATTTCTGCTATTATGTCTATTTTATTAATAATTCTTATTACTTTTTTTATTTTTAGATCAGGGATAGATTTTGTTAATAAATATGGACTTATAAAATTTATTACAGGAAATAAATGGGCGCCAACTGCAAAACCAGCATTTTTTGGAATAGGCCCAATGATTGTAGGCTCAATTATTGTAACAATTTTATCAGCAATAATTGCAATTCCATTTGGACTTGCTGTATCAATTTTTATGGCTTATTATTCAAAAAAATCCTACAATTTTTTGAACGGACTTATTAATTTGATGGCAGCAATTCCTTCAATTATTTATGGATTTTTTGCTATGATGGTTTTGGTTCCATTTATTTCAAAAACTTTTAAAACTGGTGGAATGAATATGCTAACCGCATCAATTTTATTAGCAATTATGATCCTTCCAACCATGGTAAATATTTCAAAAAATTCCTTAGAGCAAGTTCCAGAAGTTTTTTATACAGGCTCTCTTGCTCTTGGTGCTACAAAGGAAGAAACAATTAGAAAAGTCATGGTGCCTTATGCAAAAAGCGGAATTTATTCTTCAATAATTCTTGCTATTGGAAGATCAATCGGAGAAACTATGGCAGTGTATTTGGTAATTGGAAACCAACCAAGAATGCCTAATAGTCTTTTTGATGGAGTGAGAACTCTTACAACAAATATAGTTTTGGAAATGGGCTATGCATCTGGTCTTCACAGAGAGTCCCTCATTGCCACAGGTATGGTTTTATTTGTATTTATTCTTTTAATAAATATAATATTTAATTTTATAAGAAATAAAGATCAATCAAGAATGTAGAGGTAGAAGATGAAAAAATCTTTTAAAATAATAATTTATGTCTTATCACTTTTGGGATTTGCTGCAGGTGGAATTGTTATTGCATATATTTTATTAAATGGAATTCCAAATATTTCGCCGTCACTTTTTGAATTTAAATATTCATCCCAAAATGTTTCTATAATTCCAGCTCTTGTTACAACGTTTTTATCAATTTTGATAACCCTACTTGTAACTTTGCCAATAGGAATTTTTACTGCAATTTATTTGTCCCAATATGCAAAAAATAAATTTATAATTAAATCTGTAAGATTTGCTACAGAAATTCTTTCATCAATCCCATCAATCGTTTATGGTTTGTTTGGATATTTATTTTTTGTTGATGCCCTTCATTTGGGATATTCCTTAATCGCTGGTTGCTTGACAGTTTCAATTATGATTCTTCCAACTATAATTAGAACAACAGAAGAGGCGATTTTAAATGTAAATCCTCTCCAAGCTCACGCATCACTTGCTCTTGGTGCTACAAAAATTCAAACAATTTTTAAAATAATAATTCCAGAAGCAATAAATGGAATTTTGGGAGGAATATTTTTATCAACAGGAAGAATAGTAGGAGAATCAGCAGCCTTAATTTATACAATGGGAACTGTAGCCAAAACACCTTCATCAATTTTTGATTCTGCAAGAACTATGGCAGTTCACATGTATGTTTTGTCGACTGAAGGTTTTCATGTAAAAGAAGCTTATGCAACGGCTGTTTTGCTTTTAGTTTTTGTAATTTTACTTAATTTTGTATCAGCAAAAATTTCAAAAGCAATAGTAAAATAAGGAGATAATAATGGAAAAAACAAAGAATGAAAATTTAAATAAATTTTTATCAGAAGATAAGAATAGGATAAAAACTTTTTTTGGAAAAAACGAAGAAAATAATTTAGAAAATAAAAAAACAATAATCAATGTAAAAGATTTAGATTTATTTTATGGAGATTTTCAGGCCTTAAAAAAAATAAATATGGAAATTAAAGAAAATGAAATCACAGCCTTTATTGGTCCAAGCGGTTGTGGAAAATCTACAACTTTAAAATGTTTCAATAGGATGAATGATTTGGTTGATGATTGTAAAATAAAAGGACTAATAGAAATTGACGGCAAGGATATTAATAAAAAAAATGTTGATGTTGTTAGTTTAAGAAGAAATGTAGGCATGGTTTTTCAAACACCCAATCCTTTTTCAAAATCAGTTTATGACAATATAACTTACGGTCCAAAAATTGATGGTATCAAAGATAAGGATGAGCTTGATGCGATTGTAGAAAAATCTTTAAAAGCTGCAAGCGTATGGGATGAAGTAAAAGATAAATTAGACAGAAATGCTCTATCATTTTCTGGTGGACAACAACAAAGAATTTGTATAGCAAGAGCTCTTTCTGTAAATCCAGAAATAATTTTGATGGACGAGCCAACAAGCGCCCTTGATCCAATTTCTACTGCATCAATTGAAGAATTATTAGAAGATTTAAGGGGTAAATATACTATAGTAATAGTTACTCATAATATGCAACAAGCAGCAAGAATTTCTGATAGAACGGCATTTTTCTTGACTGGAGAAGTTATTGAAATGGATGAAACAAAAAAAATATTTAATGATCCAAAAGATAAAAGAACTGAAGATTATATAACAGGAAGGTTCGGTTGATATGAGAACAAGATATATTGAAGATTTAAATAATATTAGGGAAATGGAAAAAAATGTTTCGGAGCTAATCGAGGTGTCATACGATAGATTTATTTTATATGTTGAAAATAATCAAAAAAATAATCTTGAAGAGATAATTGACCTTGATCATGATATTAGACAATATGGCGCAGATATAGAAAGATTTTGCTATGATCTTTTGGCTTTGCAACAACCAGTTGCAAGAGATTTGAGATTTTTACAAATGTCTATTAAACTTGCATCAACCTACAAAAGAATTTCAAATCATTTGGCACAAGCTGCTGCAATTATTTTGGAATTTCCATTAAGAGATGAAGAAAGAGAATTTGTAAAAGAATTTATTAAAAATCAAAAAGATATGAATATTAACAGCATTCAAAGTTTCGAAGACAATGATAATGAACTTGCCCTAAGAACAATAGAAGATGACCAAATTAATAATAAATTATTTGAAGATTGCATTCATTATCTTGTAAAACTTACAAAAACAGACCAAATAACACCTATGGAATTGTCTGAAAAAGTACTTTTCTATAAATATTTTGAAAGAGTAGGAGATAGGCTAGCAAAAATAGCTGATTATTCAACGAGATTATGATTTATGTTGTAGAAGATGACAAGGCAATAAGAAATTTAGTTTTATATGCTTTAAAAGAAAAAAATTATCAAGTTAGAGGCTTTGAAGACAGTCTGAATGTTGTAGAATCTTTGAAAAATGAGAATGTAGATTTGTTAATTTTGGATATAATGTTGCCAGAAAAAGATGGAATAGAAATTTTAAAAGAAGTTAGAGAATTTTCAGATATTCCTATAATAATGCTCACAGCAAAAAATGACGAATATGATAAAGTTTTGGGACTTGAAAGCGGAGCGGATGATTATATTACCAAACCATTTTCTATTTTAGAATTAATTTCAAGAATTAAGGCTGTTTTAAGAAGAAGCGAAAAGAAAGATAGCGAGCATTTATCTTATAAAAACATAAGAGTAAATATCAAAAAAAGAACAGCAAAAATTGATGGAGAAAAAATCGACTTAACCTATAAGGAATTTGAAATGCTCTTGTTATTTTTGTCAAATATTGGTAATGTTATAACAAGAGAAGATTTTCTACTAAAAATTTGGGGCTATGATTATGAGGGCGAAACAAGAACAGTTGACGTTCACATAGCAAGTCTTAGAAATAAATTAAAATCTGCAGGCGTTCACATAAAAACTGTAAGAAATTTAGGATATAAACTTGGAGAAATATGAAAAAAATAATTGAGAAAAATATTAATATTATAACAAGTTCACTAATTATTGTTATTTTTATAATTTTCTCTTTATTTTCTTATCAAAGACAAACAAAAGCTCAAGATGAATTTGTAGAAAATTCTTTGAGCTTTTTTGCTTTTGGAGAAATTGACGGAAATAAAGTTAAAAATTTTAAAAAATCCTACAAATACGATTTGCTAGTAAAAGATGAAAAAGAAAAAGTCATCTATAATACTGGGATAGATAAAAATATAATAAAAAATTATGAGTTTGAAGATATTGATATAGTAAAAAAATCCAAAAAAAATTACCTAGGCTATGAAAGAAAAATTTTTGCGAAAAAATCTCATGACAAAATATTTGCCATAGAATTTTATAATACTTCTTTTCTTTTGTATCTTTTTAAAAGAATTTATATGTTAATATTTGCAATAATTTTTGCTCTAATAATAAATAAATTTTTCACAAATTCCCTATACGAAAAACTTATAAATCAATTCAAAGAAAAAATAAATGATAAAAAAGATTTTGAAGATTTAAAAGACAATCCAAAAAAATATTTGGACAGATTAATAAATGAAAAAGGAAAAATTGAAGATGAAAATTTAAAATTAAAAACAAGAATAGCCAATATTGAAAAAATAACATCAAATATGGAAGAAGGATTTATATATTTCGATAAAGATGGAAACATTGTAATAATTAACGATGCTGCAAAAAATTTATTAAATATCAACAGAGAAAATAAACTAGATAATTTAATTGACAATGAAGACTTTAAACTTGCCCTAAGACAAACAAGACTTCTAAAAAAAGGAAAAAATTTAGATTTGGATCTTGATGAAATTTCAGTAAAAATATTTTTGGATCCTGTAATATATGAAGTTATTGTTTCTTATATTGTGATTGTAATTGACAATTCAAAAAACAAAAAAGCAGAAGCAATGCGAAGAGAATTTAGCTCAAATGTAAGCCATGAATTAAAATCTCCTCTTACAAGTATAAATGGTTATGCAGAGCTAATAGCCACAGGCCTTGCAAAAGATGACGATATAAAAAAATTTGGACAAATTATAAATGAAGAAGGAAATAGACTTTTAAATATTATTGACGATATATTAAAACTTTCAAAACTTGATGAAGAAAATTTACAAGAAGGAAAAACCATAGTAAATATAAAAAATGTCGTCGATCAAAGTATAAATAGATTTAAAAGAATTTCTGAAATGAAAAATATCAAAGTCGAAAACAAAGTTTGTGATATAAATATAAAAACTCACGAATCACTTTTTACAGACTTAGTTACAAATATTTATGAAAATGCAATAAAGTACAACAAAACAAACGGACAAATTACAATAAAATGTGAAAAAAATAAAAAAAATATAAAATTAATAATTGAAGATAGGGGAATTGGCATAAAAAAAGAAGATTTGCCAAGAATTTTTGAAAGATTTTATGTAGCTGATAAACAAAGAACAAGAACATTAAAATCAACAGGACTTGGCTTATCAATCGTAAAACATATTTGTGATTATTTAAATTACGATATAAAGGTAGAAAGCAAATATGGATATGGAAGTAAATTTATAATTTCAATTCCAGTTTTGTAATTTTAATTTTTAATTTTATTTGATATAATTATTATGAGTAATTATTAAAATTTTAAGGAGTAGATATGAAAATACAAGTTTGTGCAGGCGCAAGATGTACTATGCTAGGATCTGACATAATTTATAATAGATTGTCAGATTTTGTAGAAGAATTTAATAATAGAATATATAAGGGCGATTTAGATGTACAAGAAATCGAACTTGAAATAGAAATGGTAACTTGCAATGATGTTTGCAAAAAAAATAAAAAAAATTCCCCAGTTGTTATTGTTGACGGAAAAATTTTTACAAATGCAAAAACACAAGTTATCATGGAGTACATATTAGATAAGGCTTTTGAAGAAAATTTTAAATAAAATATTTAAGGAAAGAATAAATAATGAAAGAAACATACATAAACATATTAAATATTAGAAGAATGGCCTTTGAACACATAGCAAAAATTGCTTTTGAAAATAGGCCAATATATGACATAGCTACAGAAGTATTTGATATACTTCCAGGAGAAGAAGCATCTTATAGGGAAAATATTTTTAGAGAAAGAGCAGTAATGGGCGAAAGACTAAGAATGGGAGTTGGTCTTCACGCAAGAACAGCCGATAATACTGGGGCTATTACTGATGGTTTGGATGACGAAGATTTTGATATAAAAAAATATGAACCACCACTTGTTTCAGTAATAAAAATAGCTTGCGAAGCATGCCCTGAAAATAGGGTTGAAGTTACAAATACTTGTAGAGCATGTATTGCCCACCCATGCGTAAATGTTTGTCCTAAAAATGCTATCACCTACACATCAAAAGGTTCAATAATTGACCAAGATAAATGTATAAAATGTGGAAAATGCGTAGAAGCTTGTCCATACAATGCTATTGCTCATACAAAAAGACCATGTGCAGAATCTTGTGGAGTTAAGGCGATAAAAAGTGATAAATTAGGAAGAGCAGAAATTGACGATGACAAATGTGTAGCTTGTGGAAGATGTATAACATCTTGTCCATTTGGAGCGATTTCAGATAAAACAGAAATTTACCAATTGGCAAAAGCATTAAATACAGATAAACACGTTTACGCAATTGTTGCACCATCATTTGTAAGACAATTTGGTCAAATGGCATCTCCTGTTCAAATTAAAGAAGCAATTAGAGAATTAGGTTTTAGAGATGTAATAGAAGTTGGACTTGGAGCAGACCTTACAACATTAAATGAAGCCCACGAATACGTAGAAAGCGTGCCAGAAAAAATTCCATTTATGGGAACATCATGCTGTTATTCTTGGAAATTAATGGTGAAGAAAAAATTCCCAGAAATAAATGATAAAATTTCTGAATCATCAACACCAATGATTTATTCAGGAAAACACATCAAAAAAATGGATGAAAAAGCACAAGTAGCATTTATTGGGCCATGCATTTCAAAAAAACTTGAAGCAAGAAGACCAGAAGTTGCAGAAACAATTGATTATGTAATAACTTATGAAGAATTAATGGGAATGTTCTTGGCAAAAGACATAGACCCTGCAGAAATAAAAATTGAAGAAGATTGGCAAGATGCATCAGAAACAGGAAGAAATTATGCAGTAAGCGGAGGAGTAGCTGAAGCTGTAAAAAGAAGAATTGCAGAAATAAATCCTGATTTAGAAGTTAATGTAGAAAAAGCAGAAGGACTTGCCGACTGCGTAAAACTTGCCCAAATGGCAAAACTAGGAAGAAAAGACGGACTATTATTAGAAGGAATGGCTTGCGTAGGAGGATGCGTAGGAGGTCCTGGAACCTTAATTTCAGAATTAAAAACAGGCAAAGCAGTAAAACAATTTGCCAAAGAATCAATCTACAAATCCCCATACGACAACAAAAACATCCCAGAAGAAGATAAACCAAAAGACTGAAAATTGAGAGCATAGTAATATGCTCTTTTTTTTCGGACAAAAAAAGATGCGAATTTTCGCATCTTTTTAATATTTTTTACTTATCTAAATCTTCCTTAATAGCCTTAGCTAAATTTTCAAGAGTTTTTTCTTGGTCATCTTTCATTGAAGAGTTTATTATGAAATCTTCTCCAACGTATTCGTGTTTTCCTTTTTCAAGAATTTCTTTTGCTTGTTCAAGAGATTTTCCACCCCATGAATAATTGTGAATGAATGAGATGTGTCTGTCTTGGTAGCCTGTTCCAACTAATTCTCTAAGTAAGGCATCCATCTTATGGTATAAACTTGCATTATAATTCATTGCTACAAAAACTTGGTTTGAATATTTGTGGCTATCAGCAATAATATATGAAAAATCATTGTCAGAAACATCATATAATTTTATATTTTCAACTCCAAGTTCATCAAGTTTTGAAGCTAAAATATCAGCTGCTAATTCTGTGTTTCCATACATTGAAGAAAATACTATATTTACACCCTTAACTTCTGGTTTAAAATTTGCCCACTTATCATATTTATCTAAAATAAATTCTATTGATTCTTTGTCATCATAAACAGGTCCGTGAAGTGGTAAAATTCCATTAATTTCAAAATCAGATACTTTTTTAAGAAGATTTGTAACCATTTTTCCTTGTTTTCCAACTATATTTATATAATATCTTCTATTTTCATCAAGCCAAGAATCTTTTTTAATGTAGTGTTTAGCTGAAATATGTCCTTGTAAAACTCCAAATGAACCAAAAGCATCAGCTGAGAAGAATAAACCTTCTGTTGTTTCATAAGTCATAAAAACTTCTGGCCAGTGAACCATTGGAGCAAAAACAAATTTCAAATTTCTTTTACCAATATTTAATTCATCGCCATCTTTAATTTCTAAAAATCTATCTTCGTTGTATTTATCGTTTGGATAAAATTGATGGAAAAATTTTATTGTTTTTTGATTTCCTACAAATTTACAATTTGGATATTTGTCCAAAATAAAATCAATTGATCCACAATGGTCAGGTTCCATGTGTTGAACGATAATATAATCTAAATCTTCTCCATCAAGTGCTTTTTCAACATTATCAAGATAAGTTCTTATCACAGAAGAATCAGAGCCATCCATCAAAACATTTTTTTCATCTTTTATAATATATGAATTGTAAGTTACGCCATTTGGAAGGGTAAACATATTTTCAAATCTTTTTAAATCCCTATCATTGGCGCCCACCCAATAAATATTTTCATAAACTTTTTTTATAAATTGCATATAACCTCCAAAGTTTTATTTTTCTTAAAACCTATTATACCTTAATAAGTATAAAATTAAATAAAAAATAAAGCTATCATTATTTAAATTTTAATATTTTCACTAGAAAACTTTTTCATAAGCAAAGTTTTTAAATATATATTTTTATTACAAAAAAATATTTGAAAAAATTCTAAAAAATTTGATTAAATAAAGAATTTTAGGATATATAATAAGTGTAGATGTTTTACATATTCATATATTGCAATTTAATTTTATCATTATTTTTAATCTTTATAAAAATAAATTGTGTTGACAAAAAAACATTTTCAGTATAGAATTATATTGTAAAACAAAAATGGATATTATATTTTTTAGGAGGAATATATGCTTTTTAAAACAACAGATGAGCATGAAGCTTTACGTAAAAAAGTCAGAGAATTTGCTGAAGAAAAAGTAAAACCAATTGCTTTTGAGCTTGATCAAAACAACGAATTTCCTGACGAAATTGTAAAGGAAATGGGAGAATTAGGATTTTTAGGAATTCCTTATCCTAAGAAATACGGTGGTCAAGGTTTAGACGTAATGAGCTATGCGATCACAGTTGAAGAATTATCAAGAGTTGATGGTGGTGTTGGAGTTATTTGTTCTGCACATACATCTTTGGGTTCATGGCCTATCTACGCTTTTGGTACAGAAGAACAAAAGAAAAAATATTTAACACCATTAGCTAAAGGTGAAAAAATTGGTGCATTTGGTCTTACAGAAGAAAATGCTGGATCTGATGCAGGTGGAACAGAAACAACAGCTGAATTAGATTTGGATGGAAAAAGATATATTTTAAATGGTAAAAAAATCTTTATTACTAACGCACCAAAAGCAGATACATACGTAGTATTTGCAGTAACAACTCCAGGAATTGGAACCCATGGTATTTCAGCATTCATAGTTGAAAAAGGAATGGAAGGATTTACATGTTCTGATCACTATGACAAATTAGGTATTAGATCTTCATGTACTGCTGAATTACATTTTGATAATGTAAAAGTTCCTAAAGAAAATCTTTTAGGAAAAGAAGGTCAAGGATTTAAGATTGCTATGGCAACTCTTG